>DASWNB010000057.1:0-2818 GCA_036399455.1 Flavisolibacter sp.
GGCCAGTTTTTGACCGTGCAGGAAGCCGCTGCTGTCAACCGTGTTGTTTTCTATCCGCACCAGTCCCGAGCCAAAGCAACTGATGCCGTTGGTAAGCGTGTGCTTTATGTCGTTGTGGTGCACATAGGCGCGGGTATAGGAGCCCAGTGCGATGCCGTTGCCCTGCTGGTCGTTCATCTGGCGGCCGCTGTGGCGGATCTTGTTGTTGTAGATTTCACTCATGCCCACCGAAGCTGCGGAAAGCTGTATGCCCGAGCGTCCGGTGCTGTCGATGTCGTTATTGTAGATCTTAATATTTCCAAGACGGCCCGGTTTGGGAAATACCTGTACGCCGTTGCATACGATGGGCCTTTCGCCGTTGGCTGCCGTGGTGCCCGCATAAAAAGCCTGGCTGCTCAGGTTGCGGAAAAGGCAATGATGAACCGATATGTTGTTGAGCACCCAGTTGTTTACGGTGCTGTCGCAATCCGCCTCGTTCTTTATCCAGAAGCCATATTCCGAGTTCTTTACCGAAAGCCTGCTTACCTCGATATCGCTGGAACGTTTACCGATCACACAGGCCACACCTTTTGTTCCTTCCACGTTGAAGCCGTATTGATCCTTGCTCCCGCTGCCTATGATCTTCAGGTGCTGGCAATCCTCGATCGAGAAACCTGCCTGCAGTTGCACCTGTCCTCCTTCATTGATCACAACTACGGGTCTTCCCGGCTCTCCCTTGATGCCACCGATGTACACATAGCTGTAGGGATTCTGCGAAGCCCTGAATACCAGCGTATCCCCTGGCCCGTACCCGCCGCTGATCATATTCCCGTTATCGGGTGCCTTGCCTACGTAAATCCTTTTTCCCTTCTGCGCCTCAGCCATTACCGCCAGCAATAAAATGAAGGCTGTGAGAATGTGTTTCATGAGGGGAAGGTAGGAAAAAGAGAGAAGCTGTGAGTTGTGAGCTGCGGGGGATAACCGGTAAGGGACCACCGGCCACCGTTGGTTTCCCTTTATGTCCCCCTCCGCGTCTTAGCGGTTCTTCCGGTTATCGGTGGTCGCTGCTCGGTTATCCCTTCCACCCGGGAACGTTCTTTCCTAAATAAATGTCCCTCGTCACGTACAATATGCCGTTCTTTTCAACCGGCTTCACGATGCCGTTGCCGCCACGGTTCCGGAGGCGGTTGAGGTCCATGCGCTGGACGAGAGGATCATCGGCAAACATGAAATCATCGATATAGTATTCGTTCTTGTCCGGCTCCTTTACGGTGATGTGGATGTGCTGCGGGTCATTGCGGTTGGGGTAGGCGGCAGGCCTGAGGGTATGGAAGCGGTACTCGCCGGCGGCATTGGTCTTTACCCAGCCGCGAAGATAGCCGTGCCTGCGTCCCCAGCCCTTCTCATCGCCCCGCCTGGGATAGATCCCTTCCTGGTTGGTGTGGTACACGTAAAGCACCACGTCGGGCACAGGCTTTCCATCGGGTCCATACACTACGCCGCTGACTTCCAGTTTGGGACCGGCATCATTGAAATCGGGAAGGGTATCGATGTGGTTCAACTGCTCAAAAGGCGTGGGGCTTTCATAAATAGCCTCGCAGCCCTCACAGGGGCCGCCTACCCCGGTCATCTGCTCTTTCTTTTGCGATACACCCTGCGAACAGCCATACAACACACCCAGGCAGAACGAAAACATTACAAGAATCTGTTTCATAAAAAATTTTCTGTAAAGTCCGTGGTTCCGTTCCCACAGGCAAATTCTTTACATGAGGGGAATAGGTGACGTGACGAAGTGAAATGGATCCGATGTTTGAGGTTTGAGGTTCGAGGTTTGAGGTTCGTTAGGTGTAACATTCCTTCGTTTGGTGAAATCTCCGTGTTCCCTGCGCCTTCGGTACCGCAAGACTGCAAGGAAAGAGACTGCTGCATCTAACGAACCTCAAACCTCGAACTTCAAACCTCAAACCTTTCGTCATGAACGAACTGCATTTCGTGTAACGGACTTTACCATAAGTAAGTTGTAGATTTATTTAGCAGAATGACTGTTGCTCCTTTCATAATCCGGTACAAGCTTCACCATGTCCTCTTCTGGATGCTGGTGGCGGTGCTGTGGTTTTACCTCAGGTACCAGGATTACTCCACCACCGGCAAGGCGCTGGCTGTTACGATCATCAAGGTGGCCGACCTGGCGCTGATGATCTATACCGCCAATTACGTGCTCATACCGCGGCTGCTGTACCGCAGGCGCTACGTGGCCTTTGTCCTGCTGTTCACCCTCATGGTGGTGACCAGCAGCCTGCTTAAAATGTACATCATCAGCCAGGTGCTGAACAGCGCGGTGTTCTCGGACCTGTGGAGCAACCTGAAGCTGCGCATCTACGACAATGTAATTCCTCACTTCTTCCTGGTGATTGCAGGGGCGGCCTTCAAGCTGCTGGCTGATTATACGCGGATGCAGCAGCGGCTGGCCGAAGTGGCAAGGGAGAAAGCCGAGGCGGAATTGAATTTTCTTAAATCACAGATCAACCCGCATTTTCTTTTCAATTCGATCAACTCGGTTTACTTCCTGATAGACAAGAACAACAACACCGCACGAAACGCCCTGCACAAGTTTTCCGACATGCTCCGCTACCAGCTTTACGAATGCAACGGCGAAAAGATCCCCGTGGAAAAAGAGATCAGCTATCTGAAGGATTACGTGGACCTGCAGAAGCTTCGCCTCAACGGTAACAGTTCCGTTCAGTTCAACTGCGCGCCGGGAATGGAGCGGTTCAGCATAGAGCCCCTGCTGCTCATCCCTTTCGTGGAGAATTCGTTCAAGCACCTTTCGCACTACCGC
>DASWNB010000058.1:0-13722 GCA_036399455.1 Flavisolibacter sp.
GTTTTTTGGATAAGATTTTTGTTCAGGCTGCGATTGGTGAGCTGCGGGTTGCGAGTAGTTCACGTACAGCCTGTTTGTCGTTCTTTGAAATTTGGTGGCTGCTAACAGGTCAGTCATAGCCGTAATCCTGTAGTCCCAATATTCAGTATTCAATTACCAATTTTCAATTCCCGGTATGCTCCTCCTTGAACCCCTTGAAGATTGAGCATTGAACATTGAATATTGAATATTCTCTCTTTAATCCTTCTACCTTCTACCTTCTACCTCTTCTCCTACTTCTGGTTGTCTCTCCACTCATACACCCAGGCACTCTGTATCATCTCCAGGTGGCCTTCAGTAGATTCCTCGCGCTTGCCTTTGAAATTGGGAATCTGGAGGACCCATTCGAGAAGGTGGGTGAAGCGGATGCGGTAGATACGGCTCTCGTTGAACTCATCGCCAAAACGCTCGTAGAGCTTTAACGCGATATCTTCATAATCGTTCCAATATATCGGCGGTTCGTACATGTAGGTTGTTGTTTTAGTTCAAGTCTAAGGTTTAGGGCATAGGGTTTAAAGTTTAGGACTTAGGACTTCAGGCTTCGGGCTTAAGTCTTACTCCATCTATTCACCCAGGAACTGTGTCTGGTCCGGAAGAGTGACCTCTACGGTGCCTTCATCCTCCAGGAGAAGGCACTGGCAACCCAGCCGGGAGTTCAGGCGGGGGTTTACAGCGCGGTCGATGAAATCCTCTTCCCTGTCGCTCAGTTCTTCCAGGAACGTCTCTCCTTTCTGCACGTACAGGTGACAGGTGCTGCAGGCGCATACGCCGCCGCAGTTATGGTGAAGCTCTATGTCATTCTTCAGGCATACCTCCAGCAGGCTTTGCCCCGCTTCAACATTCTCCAGGGTCACCGGCTCCAGTCCTGGCTGCTCAAAATTGATCTTGATCGTGTACATCATCTTTCTTTTCGGTTGCAAAAGTACTAAGCAACGGGGGAAATCCGGAAGAAAGCTGCAAGAAGAGAGCTGCGAGCTGCAGAAAGCTGCGCTGCGCTTGCCTTAGATTTCACTGCCAGGGCGCTAAAACGCAGGAATTTCACACCAAGACGCAAAGAAGCAAGAAGATATCTGTCGGTGGCCGGTTGTCGTTGACCGGTTATCCTCCTGCAACTCTCCCGATGCTGTCTGTAAACAAAATATAAAACCTCATCAACTCGGGGTAGTCCTTCAGAAGCTCCCGGTGCTTGTCCAGCGTGGCCAGGTCCTGGCGGACAGCGGGGCCGGTTTGTGCAGCGGATGGGGAGATCTCTCTCATGCGCAGGGCCGTTTCCTCAATGAGGGGGAGCAGGAGCGAGAATTCGATGCCTTCCTTGCGGCAGTACTGCTCGGCAAGGGCGTAGAGGTGGTTCACGAAGTTGTTGCAGAACACGGCAGCCAGGTGGAGCTTCAGGCGCAGGTCGTCGCCGCCATGGACCACCTTGTCCGAGATGGTATGCGCCAGTTCTTCCAGGGCCTGCAGGGTTTGCACATCGCCGGCATCGAGGATGATGGGCGTGTCCGGCAGGTGGCGGGTTTCCTTCTTGAGGCTTTGGAGGGGATAGAAAACGCCGTAATGGCCGGAGGCATCCTTCAGCACGTCCTTAGGGACCGATGCAGCCGTGTGCACCACGGTCTGGTCGGAGAGGCGGAGTTCGCGAAGCACTTCCTCGATGGCTATGTCCGACACGGCCAGTATGTACAGGTCCGCGTTTTTATTAACCACGTTCCAGTAGTTGGTGGATTCGGTGTCGAGCTCGTAGGCCAGGTCGCTGGCCGCCTTTGAATCACGCCCGAATACCTGTACGATCTCGTGTCCTGCAGCCTTGAGCTTGCGCCCGAGGATGGCCGCCGTATTGCCTGTTCCGATTATAACAATTTCCATCTTTATCTTTAAAGGATAAAGGTAAAGGGTGAAAGGCGAACGGCGAAGCCCCCTGCCCTTACATCAAACAGAACCGGAATTTATGCGTTTGGCACAGCGACTGGCACTCAGGTACATCAGGACGAAATTCAAAATCTACTCAGGCATTTCAAAGCGGCTGGCAGCACGAAGAGCTTTTAAATTGTTCTGCACCCCGCAGTACCGCAACAGGAAGAAGCTGCCGCCGGTTTTTGAAAAGGCGGAAAAGCTCCAGTTCACCTTCGAGGGAGAGCAGGTGCGCGGCTACCGCTGGAACCATCCTTCGGAAAAGAAACTGCAGATCCTCCACGGCTACGAATCGAGCGTCATCAACTTCGACCGGTACGTGAAGCCCCTGGTAAGAAAAGGCTACGAGGTGATTGCCTTTGATGCGCCGGCGCATGGCCGCAGCACGGGAAAGCGCATCAACGCGCTTATATATAAGAATATGATCAAAAAGGTGTGGGAGCTGTACGGACCCGTTCAAAACTATATAGCCCACTCGTTGGGCGGGCTGGCGCTGAGCCTGGCGCTGGAGGAAACAGAACATGATGGATCGCACAAGGCCGTACTGATAGCGCCCGCCACCGAAACCACTACCGCTGTGAATTCCTACTTCCACTTCCTGAAGCTGGACAATAGCATCCGCGGCGAGTTCGACAAGCTGATCCGGGAATTGAGCGGCCAGCCGACGGAATGGTACTCGATCACCCGGGCCGCACAGAATATAAAAGCACAGGTACTCTTCCTCCAGGACCGCGATGACGATATGACCCCCTATCGCGATATGGAGCCCCTCATGAACAGGAACTACCCCAATTTCCGGTTCATCATTTCCGAAGGCCTGGGCCACAGGAGAATATATAGAGACAACAAGAGCAGTAAAGCGATAGTGGAGTTCTTTTAGGGAAGGTCAAAGGTAGAAGGCGAAGGCGGAAGGTAGAAGGCGAAGGCTCTTTAGGTGCAGGCAGTCTTTACCGGGGGACAGTCTTTCGGAGGGGAGAAATATTCAATAATCAATGTTCAACGCTCAATATTCAATTTAAAGACGTACCTCAATCTGGAACCCACTTGAGCATTGAACATTGATTATTGAAAATTTCTCTCTTAAAAGAACGACCATACGCCACGTAAAAACTGCCTGCACCTAAAGAGCCTTCCACCTTCTCCTTTACCTTTGCCCCATGCATACCTATCTTGCCCTGGGCGACTCCTATACTGTTGGCGAACTGGTGCCCCTGCGGTTCAGTTTCCCTTACCAGGCTGTGCAATTGCTGCGGGAAGCCGGGCTTCCGTTTGCCGCGCCTGAGATCGTGGCAAAAACGGGGTGGACCACCGACGAGCTTGCTGCCGCTCTATCGGAATATTCCTTTCTCCCCTCTTATGATTTCGTCAGCCTGCTTATAGGCGTCAACAACCAGTACAGGGGAAGGTCCGCTTCCGAATACGCCACCCAGTTCGAAGAGCTGCTGAAAAAGGCGCTCCATTTTGCCGGCGGACAGCCCCGCCGCGTGGCCGTGCTTTCCATTCCGGATTACGGCGTCACTCCCACCGGCCAGGCTATGGACCCCGGAAAGATTGCCCGCGAAATAGATGAGTTCAACCGTATCAACCGGTCCATCTCCGGACAACACGGCGTTCACTATATAGAAATAACCGAGGGTTCCCGCGAAGCCCTTCACGACCCCGGGCTGATAGCCGAAGACAAGCTCCACCCCTCCGGAAAAGAATACGCCAAATGGGCAAGGAAGCTGGCAGGTGAATGGCGTGAACGGTCAATGGTGAATGGTGAATAGGTCGTTTCCTGTTCCTGTTCCTGTTCCTGTTCCTGTTCCTGTTTCTGTTCCTGTTCCTGTTTCTGTTTTTTGGTTCTCCGGGTTCACCATTGCCTTCCTTAGTGCAGCCGCCCTACGAAGGAGCAGTCGGTGACCGGTGGTCTCTTATCGGTCATCCGCTTGCAGCCTCTTCCCAGGGCCATCAGCCAACAGCTAAAAGCCATCAGCTTCAGAAAACGCTTTAAGCGCTTAACAAGACTGTCTTTTAAAAAATTTAATATTCTTGTGCTATACTTGCATGTTTGGAGTATATCCTTTTGAACAGAAATAAGAACTTATGCCTAAGAATTTGCTGATAGTTGAGTCGCCCGCCAAGGCAAAGACCATTGAGAAAATCCTGGGGAAAGACTTCGAGGTGAAAAGCTGCTACGGCCATATCCGCGACCTGGAGAAGGACGACATGGGCATCGACGTAAAGAATAATTTCAAACCCCGCTATATAGTTCCCGAAGAAAAGCAGAGAGTGGTGAACGAACTGAAGCAACTGGCACGCAAAAGCGATGAAGTATGGCTGGCAACGGATGAGGACCGCGAAGGAGAAGCCATCAGTTGGCACCTGTGCGAAGTGCTCGGGCTGGACCCCGCCACCACCAAGCGCATCGTGTTTCATGAGATCACCAAGCCCGCCATCCAGGCAGCCGTACAAAAGCCCCGCACCGTGAACATGAACCTGGTGAACGCACAGCAGGCCCGCCGCGTGCTGGACCGCATCGTGGGCTTTGAGCTCAGCCCCGTGCTCTGGCGCAAGATGAGCATGAAGAACAACCTCAGCGCAGGCAGGGTGCAAAGCGTGGCCGTCCGGCTGATTGCCGAAAGGGAAAGGGAGATCAACGCATTCACGCCGCAGAGCAGCTTCCGCGTGGAAGCCCTGTTCAACGCTACCGATGCCTCCGGCCGCCAGCTTCCCTTCAAGGCTGAAGGCGACAGGTTCAAGAAAGCAGAACAAGCCGAACAGTTCCTGCAGCAATGCATCGGCGCCCGTTATACGGTAAAAGATATACAGGTGAAGCCCACCCGCCGTACCCCATCGGCCCCCTTCACCACCTCCACCCTGCAGCAGGAAGCCAGCCGCAAGCTGGGCTACGGCGTAAGCCGGACAATGCTGCTGGCGCAGAAGCTTTACGAGAACGGGCACATAACTTATATGCGTACCGATAGCGTGAACCTGAGCGAAACGGCCATGGATGATATCCGCAATACCGTGATCGGCTCCTTTGGCGACAAATACCACAAGGCCCGCCGGTATAAAAACAAAAACGAATCGGCCCAGGAAGCGCACGAAGCCATCAGGCCTACTTATATGTCCACCACCACGGTGTCCGACCCGGACCTGAAAAGGCTCTATGAATTGATCTGGAAACGAACCATGGCCTCGCAGATGGCAGACGCCGAACTGGAAAGGACCATCGCTAAAATTGGCATCTCCACCAACAACGCAGAGCTGACCGCCGAAGGCGAAGTGCTCCGCTTTGACGGTTTTATAAAGATTTACCGCGAGGACGTGGATGAGGAAGATGCGGACGGCGAAGAAACCCGCGAGGGCATGCTTCCCCCGCTCACTCCCGGCCAGCAGGTGGCCTTCCGCGAAATGAAGGCCGTGGAGCGCTACACCCGCCCCCTGCCCCGCTATACCGAGGCATCGCTGGTGAAAAAGCTGGAAGAACTGGGCATCGGGCGGCCTTCTACCTACGCTCCCACCATCTCCACCATACTAAAGCGCGGATACGTGGAAAAGCGCGACAAGGAAGGCGTGCAAAGGAACTACAGCGTGTTCACCCTGGAGAACGACAAGATCTCCCGCAGGACGGACACCGAAAACACCGGTGCGGAAAAATCAAAGCTCTTCCCCACCGACCTGGGACTGGTGGTGACCGATTTCCTGAAACAGAATTTTGAGAATATCATGGATTACGGCTTCACTGCCCGCATAGAAGAAGAGTTTGATGAAGTGGCACTGGGACGGATGCAGTGGAACAAGATGCTTCACGACTTCTACAGTCCTTTTAAAAAGGGTGTAGACAATACCATTGAAAACGCTGAAAGAATCAAGGGTGAAAGAGAGCTGGGCAAGGACCCGGAAAGCGGTAAGCCCGTAGTAGCCCGCATGGGCCGGTACGGACCCATGATACAGATCGGCAGCACCGAGGCCGAGGAAAAGCCCCGCTTTGCAAAGCTGAAGCAGAACCAGAGCATAGAAACCATTACTCTCGACGAAGCCATGGACCTGTTCAGGCTTCCGTTGACCCTGGGCGAATATGAAGGACAGGAAGTAAGCGTGAACACGGGAAGGTTCGGGCCTTACGTTAAATATGGCGAGCAGTTCATCTCCATACCCAAAGGCACCGACGCGCTGGATATGGACCTGGACGGGGCCATAGCGCTCATCACCGAAAAGCAAAAGGCCGATGCACCCATCGCCCACTACCAGGGGCAGCCCGTAACCAAGGGCAAGGGACGCTTTGGTCCCTTCATCAAATGGGGCGACCTGTTTATCAACGTGCCCAAAGCTTATAACTTCGACGCACTGACACCCGAGAATATCGACGAACTGATTGGCAAGAAGCTCGACAAGGAAGCCAACCGCTACATACAACAATGGCCTCAGGAAAAGATCTCCATCGAGAACGGCCGCTGGGGGCCCTTCGTTCGCTTTGGGAAGAAAATGCTCAAGCTTGGAAGAAAGGCTAACGGCGAAAAATACACGCCGGAAGAAGCTGCCGGACTGCCGCTGGATGATGTAAAGAAAATGATTGAAGAGCAGGTGCCCGGCGCCTTCTCCAAAAAATCGGCGTCTAAAAAAGCAGCCTCCAAGACAGGTACGAAGAAGGCGGCGCCAAAAAAAGGAGTTGCCAAAAAATCCTCCACGAAGAAAAAATAAGGGCTTAAAACTTGGCCCGGGAATTTTTGGGTTTAATTTAGGGTGTGGGCCGCCAACGGGCGCTCCATGAAATCCCAAATTCCCGAAATTGTGCGTGAGTTATGGAAGAAACAAAAGAAATATCAGCCCTCTTCAACCTGATCGACGATCCGGATGAAGAAGTGTTTGGCGCAGTATCACTGAAGATCGTAGGTTTTGGAAAGACCATCATACCCAACCTGGAACACCTGTGGGAAACCACGCCGGATGAACAGATACAGGAAAGGATCGAATTACTGATCCACCGCCTTCACTATACAGACCTTTCAGAAGATTTCCGCCAGTGGAACATATCCGGCCACCACGACCTGCTCGTAGGCTCGCTGCTCGTGTCCAAGTTCCAGTATCCCGATCTCACCACCAGTCCCGTGCTGCTGGAAGTGGAAAAGATACGCCGCAACGTGTGGCTGGAGCTGAACAATTACCTCACCCCGCTGGAGCAGATACGCATCGTTACCGGGATACTCTACAGCTATTACAGCCTTAAAGGCGCCGAAGTAAATTATACCGATGTAAACGAGTTTCTCATCCATAAGGTGCTTGAGTCGAAGAAAGGCAACCAGCTAAGCAACGGCATCCTTTACCTCATCCTGTGTGAGCTGCTGGATATTCCCGTAAAGGCTATCGGCGTTCCCCGCCAGTTCGTGCTGGCTTATTTCAAGCCGGGCTACAGCAGCGAAAAAAGCGACCAGTACCTCAACCAGATCGAATTCTTCATAGACCCATCGAGCGGCATGGTGTTCACGCACAAGGACATCGAGCATTATTTCAAGCGCATATCGGTTCCCCCCGTGCAATCTTACTTCAAACCCCTTTCCAACAAGCGGGTCATCCAGCACCTTCTCGAAGAAACCGCCAAGTGTTTCGAAAACGAAAAAGACCTGTATAAGAAGGAGGAGTTGATCAGCCTGGCGGGTATGATCGAGTAGGTTGCGAGAGAGAGGCCGCAAGCTGCTAGGGGATGACCGGTAAGCGACAACCGATAACCGAAGTAAGGCTTTGCGCTACTTTGCGTATCCTTTGCGTGCTTTGCGGTTAACTTCAAACCTCAAACTTCAAACATCAAACAATGATCTCGTGGCAGGATTTTGAAAAGATAGACATCAGAACAGGCACTGTCGTCAAGGCCGAGGCGTTTCCGCAGGCAAGGAAGCCGGCGTATAAGCTGACCATTGATTTCGGACCGGAAATGGGAATGAAGAATTCTTCGGCGCAGGTCACAAAGCACTACCGGCCTTCGGAACTGGAAGGGCGGCAGGTGGTGGCGGTGGTGAATTTCCCGCCCAAGCAGATCGCCAATTTCTTCAGCGAGTGCCTGGTGCTGGGCGTGTACGATGAAAACAATGACGTAGTTTTATTAGGCCCCGGGCATGCTGTGCCCAACGGCTCGAAAATAGGCTGATGAACCTCTTTACTTCATACCACTCCTCGCCTCTTGGCGTGCTCAGGATCCAGTGCTCGGATGAACAACTGAAGTCCGTTCTGTTCACGGACCACCAGCAGCCGGCGCCCGGCGAGGATCATCCCATACTGCGGGAATGCTCCCGCCAGCTCGATTCCTATTTTAATGGAACTCTTAAAGCCTTCAATCTTCCCCTGGGGCAGGAAGGAACCGGTTTCCAGCAAAAGGTCTGGAACCTCCTCGAAGCCATCCCCTTTGGTAAAACCATCAGCTACCAGGATCTCTCCAAGCAATACGGCGATGTAAAAGCCATCCGCGCCATCGCTTCGGCCAATGGCCGCAACAATCTTTCCATCATCATTCCCTGCCACCGCGTCATCGGCACCAACCGCTCCCTCACCGGCTACGCCGGCGGCCTCTGGCGCAAAAAATGGCTCCTCGACCACGAAGCGAAGCATCACTCGGGAGTTCAGCAATTGGGCTTTTAGGAGCGATAACCGATTAGCGATCACCGATAACCGGCTTTTCAGTGTACGTCTCCGTGTTTTGGCGTCTGTGTGGTTAACCACACAGCCACAAAAACGCGAGGACTGCACTAAGGATCGGTTATCGGTGGGCTATTATCGGTTATCGGTTATCTAAGCTCCTCACTCGTGAACGCCAACGGCAGCAGGCTGCGGGCGGTGTCGATGACGTAAACGGGACCGGCGAGGCCGCCGAGGATGAGCTGCACGGGATGATCGACCCGCTGCTCGAATTCCTGGAGAGCCTGGCGGCAGATACCGCAGGGAGAGATGGGATGGTCGCTCTTGTGGTTTTCGCTTTTGTAGCTGATGGCGATGGTGTCGATAGGTATGCGGGGATAAAGGGAAGATATGGAAGCCAGCAAAACCCTTTCGGCGCAAAGGCCTACGGGAAAGGAAGCGTTCTCCTGGTTGCTGCCTGCCACGATCTCGCCGTTGGCCATCCGGGCCACGGCGCCTACCTGGAAGTTGGAATAAGGCGCATAGGCCTGAGCGGTTACTTCGCGGGCTTCGCTCAACAGCCAGGCCTGCTCTTCGGGTAGTTCTTCAATGCTATCATAAACCCTGTAGTTAAATTCGAATTTGTTCTCTTTCATAACTCCTCATTAGACAAAAATGTCCCGCCAGAGGCGGGACGACTAAAGGTAATCATTTTACTGTTCTGAACAACCGGTTCCACCGGGGGCCTCCCTCCCAACTGAACCATATCAGCCAGGCTTTTCCAACAATGCGGTCCTCCGGGACAAAACCCCAGAAACGCGAATCCTGGGAGCCGTGGCGGTTGTCGCCCATCATCCAGAAATAATTCATTTTAAAGGTATAGCTGCTGGCGGGCTGCCCGTTAAGGAAGACCTGCCCGTTCCTCATTTCAAGATTGTTCTTCTCATATACCCGGATGGCACGTTCGTAGATGGTGTAGTTGATGCTGTCCAGCTTCAGGGTCTCCCCTTTCTTCGGTATCCAGATGGGCCCGAAATTATCCGTGCTCCAGCCATGCTCCAGCACATAAGGGTCAAAAGCCAGGTCGATGCGGTTGGAAGGAATGATGAGGGGCTCCACGGTGACGAACATCTGCGTGTTCTTCCTTATCTTTTCATAAGCTTCGTGGCTCAGCACCACGTCGTAGGTATTGCCATTGGCGTTCCGTACGTCATCGAACTCGATACCGTATTCCCGGCGCATGAAATCCCAGTCCAGTGGTCCTTTCGATACGATCTGGTAATCCATCAGCGAATGCGGCGGCGGCGCTTCGGGTTGCTTGTTGATGAACACCTGCCCGTTGCGGATCTCCAGCCAGTCGCCGGCAACGCCTATACAGCGCTTGATGTAGTTATCCGTCTTATCCGGCGGATGGATGGCCAGGGGATAAAGCTCGGGATTGTTCAGTATGATGTCGCGGCCCTTGTCCATATCGCCTCCCCCAAACTGGCGTGCCGCCTGGTAGTAGGGAGTTTTTGACTGGTACTCGGGAAGGTTGATGACAGTGTCTCCGGCGGGGAAGTTGAACACCACCACATCGCCTCGTTTTACGGGTGATGAGAACCAGCGGATGTAAGGAAGCTCCACCAGCTCGGAGTACGACTTGCGGTCGCTGCCGGGGAGATAATTATGTATGAAGGGGATGGACAGCGGCGTGTTGGGAATGCGGGGGCCGTAACTTAGCTTGCTCACGAAAAGAAAATCGTTGATCAGCAGCGATTTTTCCATAGAGCCCGAAGGAATGGTATAGGCTTCGAAAATGAAGGTGCGGATGAGGGTAGCGGCCACAATAGCGAAGATGGCGGCGTCTATCCACTCTCTCCAGCCCGCTTTGTGGTGGCGTCTTACGCCTTCAGGGCCAATATATCGTACCTTGTCGCTGTAACCGAGGTAAGGAAAGTAAAAAGGAGCGAACAGGGAAGCCAGGGTATGGTCGAGCAGGGAAAAGCGGCCGAACAGTTTGACAAACTCGATAAAGATGCCGGGAGTGATGAACCAGCCCACCACCGGGATGAATTGCCAGAAAACCCAATGCTTCGGACGCTCGGCAAGGGTCTGCATCACCCATGTATTGTAAAAGGGAACAAAAGCTTTCCAGGGCGCCACACCGGCCTTCTGAAACATCTTTGCCAGCCCGAATGATGGAAGAAAAACAAGGAGAAAAGAGATGAGATAGACCAGCAGAAGGTGTGAAAGCGGCATCAGTTTGTTTTTAAAACGGACAAATTTATTATTTTAAACAGGTTTTGTGCGGGAAGGTAAGCAAAGTTTTTGCTAAAGTGGCTGAGCGGTTTATAAGGAGAAACATGCAGAAGTTTACTATCAGGGACATAGAAAATCTCACCGGCATCAAAGCGCACACCCTGCGCGTTTGGGAGCAGCGCTATGGTTTTTTCCAGGCGCAGCGCAAGGAAAGCATGCACCGGTTTTACGACAATGAAGATCTGAAGAAGCTGCTGCGCGTAGCTTTTCTCTACCACACCGGCTGGAAAATATCCAGGATCGCCGACCTGGGCGAGGAAGCGGTGCTGCAAGAAGTCAGGAAGGCCGCATCGGCAGGCAACAGCCAGCACGCCTCGTACGTGATCCAACTTATAGAAGCCGCACTGGATTTTGACGAGTACACATTTTCCTCCCTTCTGGATACCGTCACCGAACACATCGGCTTCGAGGATTGCATCACGCAGGTATGTTATCCCTACCTGCAAAAGATCGGGCTGCTCTGGTCCACCAACAACATCATTCCCGCCCAGGAGCATTTTACCAGCTACCTCATACAAAACCGCATCATCAGGGAAACGGAAACCATCATCCGAAAAGAAAAGCAGGCGCCTGAACTGGTGCTCTTCTGCCCACGCGGCGAACACCACGAGCTGCCGCTTCTCTACATCAATTATCTTTTAAAGAAAAACAACAGGGGCACCATTTTCCTCGGTCCCAACGTGGAGCTGTCCGTCCTGGAACAGGTAGCCTCCCTGCCCGGCATCCGCTACATCTATTTCCATCTCATCACCAACCTCACCGGCTTTTTCCTCGACGACTACCTCGAACAGGTCTGCCGCCTCTTCCCCGACAAGCGCATCATCGCTTCCGGAGTCAGTACCTGGCAGAGTCAACGCTCTTTTGCCAATTTAACGATCCTTCGTTCTGATAAGGAAATACATGATTTTATAGGAGCGAACCGGGAGGATAAGCGTTAACCGAGACGATAACCGAGACGATAACCGATAAGAGACCACCGATGACCGAGACGATAACCGGTAACCGACCACCGATGACCGACTTCTGGTGCAACCCTCCGTGTCTTTGTGCCCTAGCGGTTAACCACTGAGCCGCAAGAACGCGAGGACTGCACTAAGGATCGGTCATCGGTGGTCTCTTATCGGTTATCGTCTACTTCACATACGTCATCACATCGTCCCGCGAAATACCCTTGCCGGAGAGGATGACCAAACGTTCCACCACATTCCGGAGTTCGCGGATGTTGCCGGTCCAGTTGTATTGCTGGAGGAGGCGGAGGGCCTCGTCGGAGATCATTTTCTTGGCTATGCCGTAGTCTTCGCAGATGTCGTCGAGGAAGCGGTCTACCAGCAGGGGAATGTCATCGCGGCGCTCGTTGAGCGAGGGCACGTGTATGAGGATGACGCTGAGGCGGTGGTAAAGGTCGAGGCGGAAGGTTTTGGCTTCCACTTCCTTCATCAGGTCCTTGTTGGTGGCGGCCACCACGCGAACGTCCACGTTGATGTCCTTATCAGCGCCTACGCGGGTGATCTTTCCTTCCTGCAGCGCTCTCAGCACCTTTGCCTGTGCGCTCAGGCTCATATCCCCTATTTCGTCCAGGAACAGCGTGCCGCCGTTGGCCTGCTCGAACTTGCCGATCCTTTGCTTGATGGCGGAGGTAAACGAGCCTTTTTCATGCCCGAACAATTCGCTTTCAATCAGCTCGCTGGGGATGGCGGCGCAGTTCACTTCTACCAGGGCATTGCCGGCGCGGTTGCTTTTTTCGTGCAGCCAGCGGGCCACCAGTTCCTTACCCACGCCGTTTTCACCGGTAATGAGTACGCGGGCTTCGGTGGGCGCCACTTTCTCGATGGTTTCCTTGATCTTTTGTATGGGAGCGGACTGCCCGATCATTTCCTGCACCTTGAAGGCCTTGCGCTTGAGGGTCTTTGTTTCACTCACCAGCGTGTTGCGCTCCATGGCGTTGCGGATGGTGATGAGCAGGCGGTTGAGGTCCGGCGGCTTTTGTATGAAATCGTAAGCGCCTTTTTTTACGGCTTCAACGGCGGTTTCGATGGTGCCGTGGCCGGAGATCATGATGATGGGAACGTCGGGATTTACCTCCACAGCTTTCTGGAGAAAGTCGAGCCCGTCGATCTTGGGCATTTTTATATCGCAGAGTACAACGTCGTAGGTCTTGTCCTTAAACTTCTTCAATCCTTCTTCACCGTCTACTGCTTCTTCTATGGTATAGCCTTCAAAAGAAAGGATTTCAGTGAGGGTTTTGCGGATTGCTTTTTCATCGTCTATGATTAACAGGTTCGCCATTGGGTGGTTGATTGAGTGGCAAAGTAAATGAAAACATCAGAAAGGGAAGGAAGGGAAAGTGAGGGGAAAAATAAAGGCCGGATAGAAATCCAGCCTCGTGTAAAATCCAATATCCTATGAAAAACCGTTACAAAGATGTGGGACTAAAACGGAATTTCAAAACTATTTCGAAGTTTTTTTTCCTTGGTGTTGGGTGAAAATGAATGAGTTGCACAGGTCTCCCCAACAATTGCTCTAATTCTCTACATTACGGGGCATGGATTCCCCAGGAGGATGACCGCTTACCGATAATCAATAGCCGAAGCTGTAAAGAGATGACGGAATAGTGACAACCGATGACCGACAACCGTTAACCGATGAGAGACAAAGCGACAACCTGTAGGCGGCGATCGAACAGAAGATCGGTGGTCGGTGGTCGCTAACCGGTCATCGTTCTCACTACTTCTTCAGGTACATTACCTCTTTCACCAGCTTCACGGTACGGGGAACGTCCGGGAGGGCGGCGGCAACGAGGTTGGGTGCGTAGTGGAGGGGGGCGTCGGCGGCGGTGATGCGGCGGATAGGTGCATCAAGGTAGTCGAAGCCTTCTTTTTGTAT
>DASWNB010000059.1:0-4055 GCA_036399455.1 Flavisolibacter sp.
AATTATTATCCAGCAGGTAGCTGTAACGGACGCCTATGGTCAGCGGCAGCATGTTCCACCATTGGGTGTCGGCGAAGAGCTCTACGCCGGCGCTGCGCAAATCCCTTGACTGGGTTTTGTTCCGCGAATACACGCGGGAGAAGTCGTAAAAGAAATTGCTGCGCACACGCTTGAAGTAAACGATGTTGGCAAGGCCCCAGTCGGGGTAGAACAGCGGCATGTGGTAATTGCCGGAGGCACGCCACATACGTGTATAATAATAATCCGGATAGCCCCTTGAGTTGGAGAAGCGGTTGCTGAACACCACGTTCATTGTATCGGTTTCCTGGAGCGATGCGGAAAGCACGATGCTGTGATTCTTCACCGAAGGCAGCGCCAGTTGCGTAGTGCCGATGAACTGGAAACCGTTCGCGGAAAGACGGTGGCGGTGGTGCAGCGAAGTGGCAAAGCTGAAGCGGGGATAGATCTGCTGCACGGCCCTCGGCAACTGGTGCGACCAGGTGACGAAATGATGCAGGTAAGAACTGCTGCTCGTCAGGAAGGAATCCTTCAGCCGGCCTGTGGGCATGCTGCGGTTGAACACGTAGTTGGAGCCGAAGTTCAGGAACTTGCCCGTTTTGCCAGCCGTGAAATTGAGCGGTATGTTATAACCCACTCTTGCTTCCAGTTGGTTCAGCTTCAGCGGTCCGCGGGTGGTCAGCACATCGCGGTCGAAGGTATATTCAAGGCCTGCGTTGAGCATGGGGAAGAATCCGCCGTATGAAGTGTTCCAGCCCACGCCGTGGGAAGTCTCGTTCATATTGTAGCGGTAGAAAAGCGTGTTGGAGAACGTGTTCAGGATGTTGTCGCTGTACAGGCTCAGTGTTATCTCGGGATCGGTAAAATCCGGCGACCAGCTATGGAAGCGGAAAAAGCCGGTAGACTTCTCATATCTCTTCTCCGCAAATCTCTGCCCGCGAATGGATAACAGGTTCCGTCCCGCCAATGCTACGGGATAGGGCGAAGGCGCAGCGGCCTGGGGTTGCGTTTCTCTCCACATAAGCTGCGACAGCGCCTCTGTACGCAGGCGCAATCCCGAAGCAGTGAATTTTGAATACACAATACTGTCACCTGAAACATGGCCGTAATAATTCCCGGTGCTGTCCGCCGTAAGGCGGTAAAGTTTTTTATCCCTTAACCGTAATGCATACAGGTCGTCGTTGCCCCCATAGTTGGCAGTGAAATAAACCGTATCCCCCTCCGCCTGCGGCAGTCCCACCGTGCTGTAGGTTGAAGGCGAAACAGTGCCGGGCTTGCCGTTCGTTGCATTCAGGTCGAAAAGCATCCACGACATCTGGGCCTCCCCGGTACGCACTGCCGTAATGATCCTGCTCTCATCAACAAACCTTGGATTGAAATACACGGCGTCCGGCTCCGGCGGCGCCATGCGTTGAAGTACCTGTCCATCACGGTCCAGTATGCGCAGTTCCGACAGTAGCGAATCGGATGTGTGGATCGCTACGATGCGGTTGCCGGAAGGGGAAAGATCGGGAGTGAAGTATCTCTGTTTTTGCGTGATCCTTTTTTCGCGGCGGGTATTTATGTCCAGCAGCACGATGTCGCTGTAATCCACCAGGGCCCAGCGGGCATCGGTCTTGTAAGCGGTGTAGGCGATGGTGCCGTTGCGGTAGCTGAACCATTCTTCGCTGCCAATGCTTTTTTGGGCGATGCGGTGCTCGCCGGAGGCGGTTCTTATATAAAAGGCTGCTATGCGGTCATAGGCCGAGCGCAGGTACAGCAGCGAATCGCTTCCGATGTATTGGGGAAAGAAATAATTGTCCGGTGTCCTGCCTTCGTCGGGAAGCTCTTTGCCCGTAGCGCCCAGTTGCCGGCGATAGTAATCGAGCGCCTGTTGGCGGAAGGTTTTAAAATCCACTCCGGAGTGGGTTTTCACCGCCCTTTGAAAGGGATAGAGCAGTCCCTTAAAGGAGGTGGCATCGTGCGTTACTTTTTGCCAGAAGGATGGGCCGTATTTGAGATAGCCGTAATTCACCAGGAGGTAGCCGAGCTGGTAATGGTTGGGAACATAATCTTTGAACGAGCCGTTGCGCAGCTTCATCCAGCTATAGTCTTTCCCGGCCAGCCAGAGGCTGTTGTAGCCGCTGAGAAAATAAGGCAGCCTTCCGCGGCCCTGCGGGGTAAGGGCGGTTTCGGCATATACAGCATCGCCTTCCCAGAACCAGTCGGGTACTGCCATTACATTGACCAGGGCCTGCCCTCTTTCACCAAAAAGATAATAGAAAGCCTTGCTGATGCCGTTGCGGAAGTTATTGAACTGCTGAACGTGGCGGTATTCGTGTATGGCCAGGTTGTCGTTCCAGGGCAGGTTGCCAAAGTCGAATACGGAAGAGCCGGGCACCAGGAAGAATTCGCTGCGGAATGGGGCCAGCGCCACGTACCCGTTGGCCAGCGTGGTGCGGCTGTGCAGCACTACGTCTATTTTTCGCAGGCGTCCGCCCAGTGATACGGGCGTATCGGCGGCCATGCGGTGCAGCAGCGAGGCCACACGCTGGGCCTGGTCTTCTGCCCCCGGCATAAATATCACTCTTGCGGTGTCGGTATTGATCTGCTTCCAGCGGGTGGAGGGAGGAAATCCCCCGAATTCCTGCGCATGGCTAAGACCGGCCAATAAAAAAAGGGCTGCGAACAACAGGTTCCGTTTCATCGGAAAAAGATAAGGAAAAATGAGGAGGAAGGCGGAAGGTGAGAGGTAAAAGGCGGAAGGTAGAAGCAATTTGGAATTAGGAATTGCTTATGGCAGCCCCTTGCGCTTCTTTGCGTATCCTTCGCGGACTTTGCGGTTAATTTTTGAACCGCAAAGAAGCGCAAAGCAGGGGCAGCCTACAGTTAAAAGAAGTTCATTTTTAGTAAAAGCAATGTTTATTATAACTTGGCGGCCATGTTATTACCGGCTCTGGCCATCGCCCCCGGACTGGCTGTATCTTTATTCATCTTTTTTCGCTTCCACCGGCGTGAGCCCGCCGTGAACATGATCATGAGCTTCGTAATGGGGATGGCAACCACAGTTCCCGCCTCTTTCCTGGAGCATGCCCTCGACCCGCATATTGAAAAGAACGTAGCCGGCATACTCTTCTCCGCCTTCCTGGGAATTGCGCTTATAGAGGAATCCTGCAAATTCCTGGTGGTCCGTTATTATTGCTATACCCGCAAAAGCTTCGACGAGCCGCTGGACGGCATTGTGTACGGAGTGCTGGTGGCGATGGGCTTCGCCACGGTGGAGAATGTTTATTATGTAACGGAGCACGGACTTACGGTTGCCTTCCTGCGCATGTTCACCTCCGTGCCCGGGCATGCCACCTTTGGCGTGCTGATGGGCTATTTTGTGGGCAAGGCCAAATTCGATCCGCAAAACCGGCTGCGGCTGCTGTTGACCGGACTGGCCGCTGCCACGCTTGCGCACGGCATTTACGATTCTTTCCTGCTCTTAAGCGAGAACCACTGGATCACCCGGTACATATCCGACCTGCTGCTGTTTGCAGGAGCGCTCTTCTCGCTCTTCATCTGCATCCGCCTGAGCCGCCGCCTGATACGCCTTCACAGCATAACTTCGCACCGCTTTAATAAAACCACTCCCATGCTTACCATCCGCGAAGCCGGTTCCGAAGACATCAGCACCATCCGCGACCTTTCCTGGCGCATCTGGCCGCAGACCTACGAAGGCATCAACTCGCCTCCCCAGATCGAATACATGATGGAGCTGCTCTACAGTGAACAAGCTCTCCGCCGCCAGATGGAGACAGGGCACCATTTCCTGCTTGTGTTCAACGCCAGCCTGCCCATAGGCTTTGCTTCGTACAGCGAAGAGGCTCCCGGGCTTTTCAAGCTGCACAAGCTCTACATGCTCCACTCGCAGCAGGGCCGCGGCGCCGGCAAAACCGTCCTGAACCACATCATCGCAGACATCCGCTCCAAAGGCGCCCTTGCCTTGAGGCTCAACGTCAACCGCAACAACAGCGCAAAATTTTTCTACCAGAAACTCGGCTTCGAAATCATCG
>DASWNB010000060.1:0-6458 GCA_036399455.1 Flavisolibacter sp.
CACCTAACGAACCAGAAACAACAAACAAGAAACCAGAAACTAAAACAACGCCCTAATCGCCGCCCTGCCCGTATGTATACTCCGTGTTTCTCCTGGCTTCCGGCCTTCGTATTGAAGGTTTAGCTCTACGTTGCTGAACAGGCGGCGGGTGAGGTCTACGGACCAGAGGAAGTTGCGGCCGGGCAAAAGGCCTTCAAGGATGATGTAGGTGACGCTGGGGTTCTCCTGTACGGAGTTGCTTTTGTAGCTTATGTTGTTGTAGGTGAAGCGGGCGTTGATGGAGCTGTTCTGGAGCACGTTGTACTTTGTTTCTACCTGTATGGCGTTGGAGGTGGATTCCTCGCCGCCGAACTCCGCCAAATTGGTTTTCTTTTCCAGCTTATAGCTCGTTTGCAGGCGGAACACCGTTCCCTGTATGAAGCTTATCCGCGGCTCTGTGCTGTAATGGTCTATCTCGTAATTGCGGTTGGTGAAGCGGGGCGTGTACAGTGCGCTCATCCCTTTTCTTGAATTGATGTCGAAGCTGAAGGAGCGGCTCAGCATCCACCGCAGCTTTACTACCCAGTCCAGCAGCTTGCGGCTTTCATAGCCATAGGTAAGCAGGGCCTTGCCCGTGTTCTGCACATTGCTTATATCTATCCCCCACTCTCCCGAGTAACGGTTGAACGAAATTGAATTGAGATACGAGGTATTAAGCGTGATAAGCGCCGTGTCCAGCACATCGTACTTGAAAGGATTGAACTCGAAATCACCCCTCGCCAGCGACTTGCGTGTCTTTTGCATGGAGGTCTGGAAACTCAGCCGCGAAGCGAACTTGCGCAGGCCCTTCAGGTCGCCCTTGTTGAGGAGCACGCGGGGATTGAAGTTGAAGCTGAAGTTGAGCGTGGTATAATTGGCTTTCAGGAACTGATTGGTGGGAATGAACAGGCGGATAAAGCGGGCCTGGTCGGGGAAGAGGGCTATTTCAAATTCGTTGAGCTGCTGCACCTGGTCGCTGTTGTAATCTATCCAGGTGTATTCGCCCTGCCCGGCGGGAACTTCCAGGTAGGCATAGTCGCGCTGCTGCTCCTGGCCCGTGCCCAGGTCGTACAGCACGCTGCCGGTGATGAATCCCTTCCATTCATTGATCATGTATTCGGCCCGTCCCAATACGGTGCGGTCTTCCTTCTCTTTCGATATGGAGGTATTGTCCACCTTCAAAATGCGGTAGGTGGCGTTGAAAAGGAACTGGTGCTTCGGGTTGCGCAGCAGCTCGGCCTGGACGTTCATGTTGTAGCTCCTGTCGCCCTTCACCAACTGCTTTAATGCAGGATATTTATCTGCACGGGTAAAGAAATTTATGCCCCACTTGTTCTTCTTTGCTTCATCGGATTTGAGGTAAGCCGTATAAGTGTCGAAAGAAAAGCTGGTAAGCGAAAGCGAATCGGTCTGCTTGTTCCTGACCTCGTTCTTCTCCAGTGCGTAGCGAAAGCCTACGCGCATGGAACGCATCTGCTTCAGCTCCTTGCTCATGTCCAGCACGGGGCGAAGAAAGCTGCCTTTGTCCAGCAGGCTGTTGAAACTGGTAAGCATGAACTGGTTGTTGAAGGTCCATCCGCCCAGGTTGGCCGTGTGCTGCAACAGGCTCTGGTTGCCTTTGTACTGGTCGCTGCGGCGGTAGTTCATGAACTGGTAGGTGGCCGAATGTTTTTTCTTATCCGTTAGCTGCGCCGATAGGCGCAGGATGTTTTCGGTGGCTGGATTTACGATCAGCGGCAGGCCCCACTCGCGGGTGAATTCTACGTAGCGCAATCTTTCCAGCGGCCTGAATTTTTCCTGGACGTATTCGTAATCAACCGTGGAGATCAACTGGAGATTCGTCCTCGTATTCAGCAGCGCGGTGTTGGAGTACTGCACCCTTGCAGCCAGCCCCACATCATCGCCGCCGTTCTTCGAGGAGAACGTATTCACGTCGTTATTGCTCATGGCGAACTCCGTCTTCAAGGCGTTCTTTGCATCGATCTGGTATTCCGTGCCGATGCTGAGCAGTTGCTGTTTCTTCGGCGTTACCAGCACCATCACGGGATCGAATCTTCCCTGCCTTACGCCGTTCACCGGCACAACAAAGCGGAACACCTTGCCGTTGGCGCCGTTGAACTCGGGAATGTAATCGCCCCTGCCCTGACCTATTTCCGTAAATGAAAGACTGTAACGCGCCAGCGCGGGGTCGGTGGAATAGCGGTAGAACGAATCGGTGACCGAACCGGTGGTGTAATACACTTTTTCGTACAGGATCTTATCGGTGGAGAAGGAATCCATCGCCACGGTGGGATAGAGCGCTTTTGAAACGCTGTCGCCCACATCGAAAAGGAACTGCTTCTGCCGCGTATCCAGTATCTGGTTGATCTGCGAGTTCTTTGCATCGCTGTTATTGAACGCGCCGATCTTCAGCTTCAGCTTGCTGGAGAAATTCATTTCCTGGTAGGCATACAGGTTGGCGTTGAGATAGTTCCTGTCGGCATATTCGAATTCTATCTGGATGCGGCTGTCCTTGGTGATCATGCGCCGCGGCATGAAGGTGACTTCCGCGGTGTTGTAGTTGATGATATAATCCTGGTCCTCGCCTCTTTGCAGCAGCTCGCCGTCCAGGTAAACCCTTTCGGTATTGGCCAGAACGATAAAGAAGAATTCGTTGTTTGCGCCCGTAAGGCGGTAAGGTCCCTGGTTGCCTTCGAGGCCCTGGAAAACGTTCCTGCTGAATTTTCCCTTGGCAATGGAGCCGCTCACCAGGGTGGAGGAGGTGAGCTTGGGCGAAAGGCGGTTATTGGTTTGAAAGGTAATGCCCTGCAGGCGCTTGTAGAAGTTGAGAAAATACATCCCGTTCTGCCGGATGTCTATATCGCCCAGGTTCAGTTGCCAGTTTCTTTTTTTGAATTGAAGAAATACCTGGTCGAATTCGTTCAGTTGCTGCGTGGTTCCATCGGGCTGGATGGGAATGTTGTTGTCCGTAAGTGCGGCGGCGATCTCGATGCTGTCGCCCAGCATGCCATTCAACTGGAGCTGGAAGTTGGAATTCACCACCGCGTCCTGGTTGTTGCCTACGGATAATTCCCGCCCGAAGCTTCCGTTATATTCGATATTGCCAAAATCAAAAAGGCCGCGGGAAGCGGTTGTTTCGTTGCGGTTGAATTCGAAAGGCTTGATGTAAAAATTGTTCACCACGCTGTCGTAGTTCAGGCGCTGGGCCACCGAGTTGAGCCGCATGGGGAATACGCGGTAAGTAAGCGTGATGCTGTCGCCCTCCGGCTTGTTCCTCCAATGGAGCCAGGCACGAACAAAGTCGAGGCGGTAGGACGATGGATCGTTCACGCCATTGATCACAAATGTGCCGGGAATGATGCTGAGGCTATCGAGTTGAACGCTATCTTTATCTAAAGCAATTTTTTTTGAGCGGAGGTTGGATTGAGCCGGTCTTGTGGGAACGGGCGACTGGGCTTGTATCAGTTGGTACGCAGTCAGAAGAATGGTTAACAAGGATATGGCTCGCAGTAATTTCACCCGTGAGGTATAATATAGTGTAAAAATTGCAAAAATTCCTCTTTAATCGCCACCTGGCGCTGTTAAATAGATAAAAAACCCGCTTTGAACCACATTCTCCTGATCCCCTGCCGGCCGGCCCTTAAAACGGCTGCGCTGCTGCTTTTATTTTTCACCTGCTTCACTTCCGGGGCGCAGCAGTACAATAATTGGGTTTTTGGAGCGGGCGCAGGCATCAGCTTCAACCCCGGCAGCGGCCCGGTTCCCTACAATACTTACGGTCACACCATCGCCGCCTTTGAAGGCTCTGCCTCCATCAGCAACGCCGACGGCAGGCTGCTCTTCTATACCAACGGTGAAAAGATCTGGAACAGCCAGCACCGGGTAATGCTCCTGGGCGACGGTCTGCTCGGCCACCAGTCGGCTTACCAGTCAGCCCTTATCGTTCCCCGCCCCAATTCCGATTCGCTTTTTTATGTATTTACCGCCGATGCCATAGAGAACAACGTGGCCAACGGCTACAATTATTCAGTGGTGAATATGAGTGGAGATAACGGCCTGGGCGAAGTGACCGCCAAGAACAAGCCCCTGCAGGCGCCCGGCACAGAAAGGCTCACCGCGGCCCGCCATGCCAACGGCATTGACGTATGGATCATCACCAACGACTTCCGCTCCAATACCTTCCGGGCCTGGCTGCTCAGTTGCAGCGGCCTGGGATTGACCCCGGTAGTATCCCAGGTGGGAGAAGTGCTGGACGAGCACGACCGCATGAACATCGGCGCGCTGAAGGTTAGTCCCGACGGCAAGATGCTTTGCCAGACCCATTTCAGCTCCGACGTAAGCACCAATGCCGACCAGTTTTTCCAGGTGTTCGACTTCGACAACAGCACGGGGCGCATCTCCAATGCCCGCACGGTTCACCTGCCCGGCACCGGCTATGCCTCCTGCGAGTTCTCGCCCAATTCCTCCCTGCTTTACCTGAGCGAGCCGCTGGCCCAGGAAATAGAGCAGTTTGAAGTAAAGCTGCCTTCGGCCGCCGCCATCGCCGCCACGCAGGTGACCATCCCGGCGGATTATGGCATGTACGCCCTGCAACTGGCACCCGACAACAAGATCTATCTCACCAATTCCACCATGTTCCTGAGCGTCATCAACCAGCCTGATATAAAGGGAACCGGTTGCGATTTCCGGATCAACAGTTTCGATCTCGACAGCCGTAACGGCTGGCTTTCCCTGCCGCCCGTGCTTCACGAGCTGCCACCCACCACCGACGGGCTTACCTATACCACGGTGGATGCCTGTACCGGCACGGTTCAGTTTAACGGCTATACCAGCATACCCGGACCGGTAGAATGGCATTGGGATTTTGGCGATGGCGCCCAATCAACTGCCCGGAACCCGCTGCACAGCTTCAACCCCGCCAACGCGGTGTACCAGGTGCGGCTGAGGATCAGTCCGCCAAACAGTTGCGGCTATATCAGCCGGACCGTTTATGTTCGTCCCGGCGGTGTGGAAGCCGATGCGGATTTTGAGTTCGATGCCGATTGCGAAACGGGTCGTGTGCAGTTCACCAACCGTTCTTCTTACTCACCCGGCGTCCAGGTGCTTTGGGACTTCGGTGACGGCAACACCTCCAACGACCTGGATCCCATTCATACTTACTCTTCTCCCGGCAGCTACCCAGTCCGCCTGCGGCTCATCACCCCGCTTGCCTGCCTCGACGATACAAAGGACCAACTGCTCGACCTGCGCCTTCCCGGCCTGCAGGTACCTCCCGGCCAGACCATCATCGAAAGGCAAACCGTTCAGCTCTATGCCCGCGGCACAGCGGCAAAGTATGAATGGACCCCCTCGGATTGGCTGAGCAACCCGGATATTTCCGATCCCCTGGCACGTCCCGCAGAGAGCATTACCTACCAGGTAAAGGCCACCACCAATGCCGGCTGCACCGAAACTGCTTCGGTACGCATAGAGGTTACGCCGCTGGCAGATGTGTATGTGCCGACCGCTTTCACGCCCAACGGCGATGGCCGCAACGACCGTTTTGGTCCCGTGCTGGGCCATAAGTTCGATCTGCTGGAATTCAGCATTTACAACCGCTGGGGTCAAAGGGTCTTTCGTTCATCAAATAAAAACGATGAGTGGGATGGCCGCGTTGGAGGCAAACAGCAGGAGGCGGGAGGATTTGTCTGGTTCCTGAAAGCAAAGGGCCCCAGCGGGCAGATCCTTGAGAGAAAAGGGTCGTTTGTTTTGATTAGATAGTCGTAAGCCATAAGTCTTAAGTCATAAGCCGAAAGCCTCTCCTTTGTGAAGCCTCCGTGTCCTTGGGTCTTCGTGGTTAACCACAAAGGCGCAGAGACGCGGAGAGTTGCACTAAGGAAAGGCTTTCGGCTTATGACTTACGGCTTACGACTACTTCTCGGTAGACAGTCCTGCCATAAGATAATCTTTATGCATGCGGGAGATATTCGTAATGGAGATCTCCTTGGGGCAGACAGCTTCGCAGGCGCCGGTGAAGGTGCAACTGCCGAAGCCTTCTTTTTCCATCTGGTGCACCATGCTCAGTACGCGGTTTGTGCGTTCGGGCTGGCCCTGGGGCAGCAGTGCCAGGTGGGCCACCTTGGCGGCAGTGAACAGCGAAGCCGAAGCGTTTTTGCAGGCAGCCACGCAGGCGCCGCAGGCAATGCAGGAAGCAGCGGCAAAGGAGGCGTCGGCCTTGTCCTTTTCCACGGGCATTGCGTTGCCGTCAACGGCGTTCCCGGTATTCACCGAAATATAGCCACCGGCCTGTATGATGCGGTCGAAAGAGGTACGGTCGGTGACCAGGTCCTTGATAACGGGGAAGCCCTTGGCGCGCCAGGGTTCCACCACTATGGTATCGCCATCCTTGAAAGCCCTCATGTGGAGCTGGCAGGTGGTGGTGGCATGCCATGGGCCATGCG
>DASWNB010000061.1:0-2112 GCA_036399455.1 Flavisolibacter sp.
GTGAACAGGCCAACAGCTATCAGCCATCAGCCAACAGCTATCAGCCATCAGCCAACAGCTATCAGCCATCAGCTATCAGCTATCAGCCAACAGCCCTCTTTAATTCTCTGAACTATAAACTGCCAATGAACTCCAAAATAAAAACAATCATCTTCGACCTCGGCGGTGTTCTCATCGACTGGAACCCTTCCTATGTGTTTGATAAAATGTTTGATAACGAGGAAAAGAAAAAGGAATTTTTTGACACCATCTGTACTGCCGACTGGAACGAGGAGCAGGATGCGGGAAGGTCGCTGAAGGAAGCTACGGACTACCTGGTGGAACGCCACCCCGGATGGAAGGAATATATTGAAGCTTATTACGGCCGCTGGGAAGAAATGCTGGGAGGACCCATTCCCGGTACCGTGGAGATATTACGGGAGCTGAAGGAAGGAGGAAAGTACAGGCTTTATGCCCTGACCAACTGGAGTGCCGAGCTTTTCCCCATAGCCCTTGAACGCTATGATTTTCTTCACTGGTTTGACGGGCGGCTGGTGAGCGGCGAAGAGAAAATGCGCAAGCCCTTTCCTCAATTCTACAAACTCCTTCTCGACCGGTTCAATATCAACCCGGGGGAAGCCATTTTTATTGACGATAACCTGCGCAACGTGCAGGGGGCCGAAGCATCGGGCATCAGGAGCATCCGCTTCCAATCACCGCAACAGTTAAAAGAAGCGTTAAAACAGGAAGGCATTGCCGTGGGTTGATTATTTATAGGGATTTTTGAAGATGCGCCTGTTCATTGCCGCACTGGTATTGTTCTCCCTTTCGTCCTGCTGGGCCATGCGTGCCTACAAGGTGCGCAAGCTTCGCCTGGCCGATCATGAGAAGCTGCCCTATGTACACATACAGGCATCACCTGAGCCTTTTGCCTTTGTTGAAGCGCAGGACCATCCTTCAAACCGTGAGCTGAAAGCCTTCCTCGATAGCCAGCTTCGGAATTCGCAAACCGCAGCCTTCCTTGTTGTCCGCAACGACAGCATACTGTACGAAGGCTATTTCAACGGCTTTGACCGCTATTCCATTCTTCCTTCCAACTCTATGGCCAAGTCCTTCACCGGCACTCTTGTAGGCATTGCACTGGAGGAAGGAAAGATCAAGTCGCTTTCGGAGCCTGTTACCAATTACATTCCCGAGCTGCTCCAGACCGATCCCGCCTATGCACGCATTACCCTGCAGCACCTGCTGGACATGCGCAGCGGCCTTCAGTTCAACGAAGGCTCGTACGACCTTAAGGATGATGGGGTGAAGCTGGGTTTCCGTCCCAACATAAAAAAGCACATGATGAAGGTGCCCATCGCTCAGGAGCCGGGACGGTTCCGTTACCAGAGCGTGAACACGCAGTTCCTGGGACTGGTGGTGGAAAGGGCTACGGGGAAGAAGATATCCGCTTACCTGGAAGAAAAGATATGGAAGCCAATGGGCGCCGAAAGAGGAGCTACCTGGAACGTGGACAGCAGGAAGAGAAAGCAGGAAATTGCTTCGGCGGGACTAAACGCCATTGCCCGTGATTTTGTACGCTTTGGAACACTGTACGTTAATGGCGGCCGCTCCGGGCAGAAGCAGGTCATCAACGAACAATGGGTGAATACAATTTCCAGCCTGGATACGATGGATAAATACGGCGGGTACAAGAACCAGTGGTGGAGCAGGCAGGCCTTCCGGTCCTTCCATGATTCATTGGAAGCCATAGCCTTCCAGAAACAGACCCGGTATGCCGGTTCTCTCCGGCGTGCCTCAGGCGAGTACCGCGTTCCCTACCGCACCAATGCTTTCATGGCGATAGGCTTTCTCAACCAGGGCCTTTACATCAATCCCGGTAAAAAGCTGGTCATCCTCCGCATCGGCCAGCGCTGGCGCAACCCTTCCATGTTCTCCACGCAGTTCCTGTATAATTTAGGGGAAAGACTTTAGAAGCTGCGAGTTGTTAGCTGCGAGCCGGCGTAAGTGGACAAAAGTTAAATAAAACCGTCAGGTGATAAGGTATGTTTTTGTATATTGAACGCTACTGACGCGGCCTTGGGCCGAAACTAAAACTACGCTTATGTATCCCGAATCAAGTACCACACAAAC
>DASWNB010000062.1:0-5378 GCA_036399455.1 Flavisolibacter sp.
ACCTGGGCCGGTATGCGGTCCTTGGCCATCTCGTACCATTCAGGAAACATTTCCTTATACAATTGCCGTGCATAGACGGTCTTCTGGAACTCGATCTTCACCGTGCCGAAAAAAGGCGACTGCGCCATAAGCTTTCCGGAAACTGCCAGCAGCAGGAGCAGGAATATCTTTCTCATATCAATTGTTTTCAGCGTTTTGTCCGGGCATTTTATTGAACGACCATTCAAACCTCAGGAAGAAATAGCGGCTGATGCGTGAATATCTTTCCTCCGAGATGAAATTGTTGGTGATGTTGCGGTTAAAGCCCCTGTCTTCGTTCAGGATGTCGTTCGCCACCAGCATGATCTTGCCCGATTTGTCCTTGAATACCTGCCTGGACAGGTTGGCATGCCAGATCACCTGGCTGGGATTGGTGTCGAAATCGTTGATGCGCTGGCGCAGTTGGAAATTGCAGTCGGAGCGCAGCTCCAGCTTGCCCGGCAGTTTTATAAAGCCTTCCACCTGGCCGCCGTATTCCATGTAGCGCGTATCCTGCGTAGGCATCAGCGAAGAGGAAGAGTTGTTCCATCCCACCCGAGGCGATATGCCCCCGCCGTATTTCTGCGTTTCGTAGTGCAGGCGTATACCCATGTCGAGGTTGACGTAGTTGGTTACGTTGCGTGTGCCGTTGATGAAGTTGATGTTCCTTCCGCCGCGGCTGTTGGTATTGATGCCGTATTGCAGCACATTCTCGCCTTCGCCCTTGAACCAGTCGCCCCACACGCCCCAGTTGCTGTTGCCGTTCACGTTTACCGGTTTATAGGTTTGCGCCCCGGTGCTCAGGTCAATCGTATTCAGGAAAGTGATCGCGTTGTCGGTTAGGCTATAATGCAGCCCCATGAAGATCCCCGAAGCTTTCAGCGTTTTATAGCTGTTGAAGCCCAGGTTGAAGTTATGGTTGAAGCCCACCTTCAGGTCGGGGTTGCCTATGAATTCGTTGAGGCGGTCGGTATTGTCCCTGATGGGCTGAAGCTGGTCGATGGTTGGCTGGCGCGTGGTGCCCCTGTACCGGAAAGAAAGGTTGGTCTGCGCCTTGAGCGTATAGGCCAACTGGACCTGCGGAGTTAGGTTCAGGAAGTTATATGTGCGGCGGCTGTCCTTGTTGAGATCGAGCAGGTTGAGGCGCACACCCGATATGCCCGAGCCGAATGCCATCCGCCATTTCTTATCCGTGTAACGAAATATGGTCGTCCCGCTGTGCGAAGCCGCAGTAAGGTCGAAATTGTTGCTGAAGGCGGAATCCAGCACCGCGTATTTGCCGTCGAAGTCTTTGTTATAGGTATTGCGGAAGGAGGTGGAGTTGTTGTGATTGTAGGCATAATCCACCACCATGTTCCAGGTGTTGCTCAGCGGCTCGCTGAAGGTAAGCTTGGAGCCCATCGTTCTTGATTGGCCTTCCATCTTCTTCTGCTGGTCCGCAACATCTACCGAATCGATGATACCGTTCTGGTAAAATTCGGTGCGGGTACGCACCACGCCGTCCTGGTCGTCCCCGACAAGGCCGAAGCGGAGGGTAGCCATCAGTTGGCGGTTCTTTTTCCTGAACAACTGCTTATATACAAGCTGGTTGTCGCTTTGGAGCTTCCTGGTTTCGTTGCTGCGCAGTTGTTCGCTGCGGTTGGTCAGCATGCGGTCGCCGCCCAGGAATTCGCTGTTCATGTCGCTTTCCTGCCCGGTCATTTTATAAGTGCCTGCGGTAATAAATCGGAAGGAGGCGAGCGAATCCACTTTCCACTCGTATTTGCCGTTCACGCTGTGCTGGCGGTTCAGGCCATTGGTGTTCTGGAACCTGTTGCGGTAGGTGATGGCATTAGGCAGGATGTTCTGCGTAAGCGTGGAGGCAGTATTTCTTGTGGCCAGGTAGTTATAGCGGTAAGATGTGTTCACGTTATGCTTGTCTTCGTTCCACTTGTTGGTGAACAGGCCGCCGGCCGTATAGGACTCCGGCAAGCCGCGAAGCCCCCAATCGTTAAAGCCGTCATCCGAGCCGAAGCTGAAGTAATAGCCGCTGATCTCGTCGTATTCAAAATCATTTTCAAGGCCCAGTTTGCGTCGGTCGTCCCAGTTAAGGCTGCCGGTAGATATATCGCTCTTGGTGCCGTAAAGCGACACCTTGCGCTTGCCCACGAAACGGTTGTACAGGGCCTTGGCATCCACCAGGTCGTTGAAGTTGCTGGATGCATGTCCTTTCCCGAAAGCGCCTTTCTTGGCGTCTTCCTTCAGCTTGATGTTGACGGTCTTGCCTTCGGTTCCGGTGCTGATGCCCGTAAGTTGCTGCTGCTCTGTTTTCGTATCGAATACCTGCACCTTGTCAACGGCCTTGGCGGAAATATTCTGTGTAGCCATGGTAGGATCGTCGCCAAAGAATTCCTCGCCATCCACCAGCACCTTCTGCACTCTTTGGCCCTGTGCCGTTATTTCGCCTTTGCTGTTCACCTGGAAGCCCGGCATTTTCTTCAGCAGCTCTTCCACCGTAGCGCCTTCACGCACTGCGAAGCTGTCCGCCACGTATTCGGTGGTATCACCCTTGATGCGGATGGAGCCCGTGCTCCGGATCACCACTGCCTGCAGCAGTTTCGACCTGAGGGTGAGGGCAACCGAACCCAGTTCGGTCAGGTCCTGGTCCTTTACTTCTATTTCGTCGGCAAAGCCGGCATACTTGGGATAGGTCACCAGCAGGATGTATTTGCCTGCGGCGATACCGCTCATGCGGAACTGCCCCTGGCGGTCGCTTCGGGTAAAGGCTACGAGCGTGGAATCTGATTTTTTGATGATGGAGACAACGGCGTTGGAAAGATCTCTACGTTCAAGCGTATCGGTAACCTTTCCGGTAACGGTCTTTTCTTGGGCAGAAAGGCTTTGCACGGCCAGCAGCAGGCAAAGGCCCAGAAGGAGTTTTCTCATGCAGCAGGTTGGTTGGTTTTGGCTGTCCGGCGACAAAATACGACTGAAAACCTTACTGAGTTGTTAACTTTAGGGCTTAAGGCAAAAGGAGACGGTAGAAGGTTAAAGGTAGAAGGTAAAGGGTAGCAAAGGAAAGACTAACCGCCAGGGCGCCAGGACGCAAGGATTTCACGCAGAGACGCAAAGAAGCAAAGAAGAGAGCCTGCCGGAGGCCGGTCGTCTATTATCTCATATCCTTTTCTTTCCTTTGCGCCTCCGCGTTCTTAGGGTCTTTGCGTGAAAATTTCCTCGCGTCCTGGCGTCTTGGCGGTGATCCAAAAAAATAATTATGGTAAGAGAAGCTAGTTTACCGGCGAGGTACGAGGATGCGAATTTCGTTGACACTTCCAGGCCGGTATGGAACTATTCGATTTTGTACGACGATGATGTAGAGACCTTCAGGAACGGCACGCATTATTCCATATACAATAAAATGGGCTCGCGGCGCATGACCGTGCTGGGACAGGAAGGCTACTATTTCTGCGTATGGGCACCCAACGCAACCGAAGTTTCCGTCATCGGCAGCTTCAACAAATGGGACCGCACCCAGCACTACCTCACTCCCCGGTGGGACAAAAGCGGCATCTGGGAAGGCTTTATCCCCGGCATCAAAAAAGGCGATCTCTACAAATACAGCATCAAGGGCTTCAAAGGCATCATCACCGAAAAAGGCGATCCCCTTGCCAATTACTGGGAGCTTCGCCCCGGTACCTCATCCATAGCCTGGGAGCTGGACTACCAGTGGAACGACGGACCCTGGATGCGGAGAAGGAAACGCTTCAACGCCCTGGACGCCCCCTGGAGCGTGTACGAAGTGCACCTGGCAAGCTGGATGCGGCCTGACCCAGGCAGCGAGGAATCTTACAACACCTACGAATACCTCGCCGACCGGCTGGTAAGCTATGTAAAGGAGATGCGTTTCACCCACGTTGAGCTCATGCCTGTGATGGAACACCCCTTCGACGGAAGCTGGGGCTACCAGCTCACCGGCTATTTTGCCCCCACGTCCCGCTTCGGCGAGCCCGAAGGGCTGATGTACCTCATCGATAAATTCCACCAGGCCAATATCGGCGTCATTCTCGACTGGGTGCCCTCGCATTTCCCTTACGATGCCCACGGGCTCTTCATGTTCGACGGCACGCACACTTACGAGTATGCCGACATGCGCAAGGGCTTTCACCCGGACTGGAACTCCTATATATTCAATTACAAGAGGGGAGAGGTGAAGTCATTTCTCATCAGCAGCGCCCGCTTCTGGTTCGACCTGTTCCATATCGATGGGATACGGGTAGATGCCGTGTCTTCCATGCTCAAGCTCGACTATTCGCGCAGCCACGGCCAATGGGAGCCGAACGAATTTGGCGGCAACGGCAACCTCGAAGCCATCGCTTTTATCAGGGATCTCAACGAAACCATCTTCCGCGACTTCCCCGACGTGCAAACCATTGCCGAGGAAGCTACTGACTGGCCCGGCGTTACCCGTCCCACTACAGGCGGAGGCCTTGGCTTCGGCATGAAATGGATGATGGGCTGGATGCACGATACGCTGGACTATTTCAAGCTCGACCCGCTCCACCGCAGGCACCACCAGAACAAATTCACGTTCAGCCTGATGTATTATTACGACGAGAACTTCATGCTGCCGCTGAGCCACGACGAGGTAGTGCATGGCAAATCGCCCATGATCTACAAAATGCCGGGTGACGAATGGCAGAAATTCGCCAACCTGCGCACCCTTTATACTTATATGTGGACGCATCCCGGCGCCCGCCTCCTGTTCATGGGTAACGAATTCGGTCAGACCACGGAATGGAATTACAAAACGGAACTTAGCTGGGCCCTCCTGGACCACGAACCGCATAAAAAGCTCCAGTCCTGCATCCGCGACCTGAACCGCCTGCTGCGTCATGAGCCCGCCCTCTACTGCAACCAGTTTGCCGTAGGCGGCTTCGAATGGGTGGATCTTTCGCATCCCCGCGATTCCGTAATGGCCTACCGCCGCAAAGGCAAAAGGAAGAAAGATGACCTGCTCATCATCCTCAATCTCACACCCATAGTCCGTTGGGACTGGCAAATAGAGCTTCCTCCCGGCGCCCGCTACGAAAAAGAAATATTCAACAGCGACTCTAAAGAGTACTGGGGCACCGGCAATGTCTTTAACCCGGATCTCCGCCTGGAACTGATGGGGGATATTGAAGAGGAAGCTGATGATGTCCCGGAGCAGGAAGAACTTCCCGAAACGGCTGAAGAACAGGCTCCTGAAGAAACCACCGGGGAGAAAAATGTACCGGAAGAAAGGTATCGCCTGACAATTAACCTGCCTGCTTTATCAGGTATCATCCTGAAATAAATAGGCCTGCGGTTGCCAGGAGAGCTTAACCGCCAGCACGCGAAGA
>DASWNB010000063.1:0-5400 GCA_036399455.1 Flavisolibacter sp.
AAAAGAACCAGGAAAAACTGGGACAGACCTTTAAAGTGCTGGTAGATAAGAAAGAGGCCGGCCGCTACCTGGGCCGCACCGAATTTGACAGCGTGGAAGTTGATAACGAAGTGATCATCAATACCTCCCGCAGGCTTCAGCCCGGCAATTTCTACAACGTAAAAATCACCAGGGCCTACGATTATGACCTGGAAGGGGAGTTAGTTTCCTAAAAATGTTTGAATTGCACCGCCAGGGCGCCAAGACGCGAGGAACAAGTTAGCTTCCACGCGAACCGCCGCTTCTGTGGGGTTTCTGGGAAAATCCTGAGCTTTTACCCTGCTTGGTAATGAATTTGGAACCCTGCTGCCCCGACTTCTGATCTTTTTTCCCCTGTTTGCCTTTCTGTTTGTTGTTATTGTTCAATATCGACATAGGATGAATTTATCTCCAAATGTAACTATTTCTGACCGGATGACCGTTAAGTGACCACCGACCACCGAATTCCTGTCCGGGAACATACGTCCACTATAAGCGACTCATTCACCATTGACCATTCACCATTCACCTAACTTTGTTCCATGCCTTATACCGACGCCACGCCGCAGGAGATTGACGCCGCCATGCAGTCTTCCCGGGATGCTTTCAGGATTTACCGGCAGAAGAACCTTAAGGAAAGAGCTGACTTCCTCCGCACCATAGCCGCCGAACTGGAAAAGAACAGCCGTGAGCTGATTGCCACCGCTTCAAGGGAAACATACCTGGACGAGGCAAGGCTGCGGATAGAGTTTAAACGCACCATCTTTCAGCTTACCAGTTATGCCCAGGCCTGCGAGGAAGGCGCCTGGCTCGACATCCGCATCGATACCGCCCTGCCGGACCGCATCATTCCCCGCCCCGACCTGCGCAAGATGCTTGTGCCGCTGGGGCCTGTGGTGGTTTTCGGGGCTTCCAATTTCCCGTTTGCCTATTCTACTGCCGGTGGCGATACGGCCTGTGCCCTGGCTGCCGGTTGCCCCGTGGTCATAAAAGCGCATCCCGCCCATGCGGAAACCTCGGTGCTGGCGGCAGCCGCCGTTCAAAGCGCCGCCCGCCGGTGCGGCCTCCCTGAAGGCGTATTTCACCACCTCCACGGCGCTTCCTTTGAAGTGGGCAAAGCCCTGGTGCAACACCCGTTTACCAAAGCCGTCGCCTTTACCGGCTCCCTCGATGGCGGCCGTGCCCTGTACGACCTGGCGGCGCAGCGTAAGGTGCCCATACCCGTGTTTGCCGAGATGGGCTCCGTGAACCCGGTGTTCCTGATGCCCGGCAAGCTGGCGGAAGACCCCGGGAAACTAGCCTCCATGTACGCGGTATCCATCACCCAAAGCGTGGGACAGTTCTGCACCAATCCCGGCCTGCTCATTGGGATTGAAGGAGAAGGGTTAACTGCTTTCAAAACTTCATTGGGCAAAAAAATAGGAGAGGTGCGTCCCGCAAAAATGCTCCACGCAGGCATCGCCAGCAGCTTCCGCAAGAAACGGCAGGAGCTTCTGCAGGCTGCCGGCGTAGGCATTGTTTCGGAGAGCAGCTTTGAGGCGGGAGAGGGCGAAAGCATTCCTACCCTTGCCGAAGTGCCTGCATCCTTCTTCCTTCAAAACCCTCTGCTCCACCAGGAAGTGTTCGGGCCCTTTTCCCTGCTTGTAGTGTGCCGCAGCCCGGAAGAAATGCTGGATGTAGCCCTTTCACTCGAAGGCCAACTGACCAGCACCCTTATAGCAACTGACGAAGAAGTAAAACAGAACGGCCAGCTCGTAACAACCCTCCAGGAACTCTGCGGCCGCCTTGTGCTGAATGGCGTACCTACCGGCGTAGAAGTGGCCCTGGCCATGCACCACGGCGGTCCTTACCCGGCCACCACCGACAGCCGCTTCACCGCCGTTGGCGCGGACGGCATCAGGCGCTTCGCCCGGCCTGTGTGTTACCAGAACTGGAACAATGACCTCTTGCCTGATGAATTAAAAAATGAAAATCCGCTGGGCCTCTGGCGGACGGTGAATAATGAACTGACAAGGGTTTCGGGTTTGTAGTTTCTTGTTTCCGGTTCCTTAGATCGATCCATCTGTCCAGTTACTTAACTCCCGAAGCCTGCGCGTCTGTGTTCTTTGTAGTTTATTTAACAGGCGGAGTAACTGCACCTAACCAGAAACAAGAAACCACAAACCAGAAACCTTCTTATTTTTACGCATGTTTGCCGCGGAGCACATCAGCTATAGAGAAACTAACGCTTTCAGCAGGATCGTTATCGATTATCTTGAGGACCACGCGGCTTTGCAGCCCTTCTACTCGCATCGTCCCTCACCTGAAGGCATCAGGGCGGCTCTCGAAGAAAGAAAGGGGCAATACACGGATCGTGCAACGCTGGTTAATGTACTCCGGCAACAGTATGCAGGCATCACTTCTTCTCCGGCGGTGATGGAGAATATTGCAGCACTGGGGAAAGAGAACGCCTTTACCATTTGCACCGCACACCAGCCCAATCTTTTCAGCGGCCCGCTTTATTTTATTTACAAGATCGTTCACGCCATCAGGCTGGCTGCCTCCCTGGAGGAGCAGTTCCCGCAGGAGCGTTTCATACCTGTTTATTACATGGGTTCCGAGGATGCCGATTTTGAAGAACTGAACCATATCAACGTCAGGGGAAAAAAATATGAATGGCAAACGAAGCAGAAGGGCGCCGTAGGCAGGATGATTGCAGATGCAGCGCTGGTCAAGCTGCTGGAAGAATTAGGGCAGCAGTTGGGCGTGGAGCCTCACGGCAATGAAGTATGCCGGATGCTGACGGAATGCTATTCAAAAGGAAAGACCATCCAGCAGGCCACCTTCGAACTGGTGGACAGGCTGTTTGGCGCTTACGGCCTGATTGTGCTGATACCCGACCACGCAGACCTGAAGCGGCAGATGCTGCCCGTTTTCGAAGATGATGTTTTCCGCCAGCAGCCTTCAGCAATTGTAGAAGACACATCCAACAAGCTGTCAGCACAGTACAACGTACAGGCGCACCCCCGCGACATCAACCTGTTTTATTTAAAGGACGACATACGCGAAAGGATCGTGCGGCTGGGCGAAGGCTTCTGCGTGCATCATACGGACATAACGTTTACAGAACAGGAGCTGAGAGAGGAACTCCAAAATCATCCGGAGCGGTTCAGCCCCAACGTCATCCTGCGCGGCCTCTTCCAGGAAACCATCCTGCCCAACATTGCCTTTATCGGCGGCGGCGGCGAGCTGGCTTACTGGCTCCAACTGAAAGACCTCTTTTCTCACTACAATACCTGCTTTCCCGTGCTGGTGCTGCGCAACTCGTTGGTGATAGTAGAAAAGCACCAGCAGGCCTTAGCTTCCAAACTAAACCTTCCGCTCAACGCTCTTTTCCGCCCCGAGCTCCAGATACTGGACGAACTGATCGAACGGGAAGGCCGCAAGCCCCGCCTCAACGGTGAACTGGACGGGCTTAAGCAGATCTACGACCAGCTAAAGGACCTCGCCACATCTTTCGACCCGACCCTGAACCGCCACGTGGAAGCGCTTAAGGCAAGGACCGTCAGCCACCTGCTCACCCTCGAAAAGAAAATGCTTCGCGCCGAGCGGAAAAAACATGAAGCCACCCAGCGCCAGGTAGCCCGTCTGCGCCAGCAGCTTTTCCCCAACAACGGCCTCCAGGAACGCGTGGAAAACTTCAGCAGCTACTACGCCCGGTGGGGAGATCGTTTCATTGAAGAACTGTATTTTCACTCATTGGCATTGGAGCAGCAATTCACGATCATTACGGAGAAATAATTGGCTGCGCTTCGCTTGCCATCGTTTCACCGCCAGGACGCCAGGACGCGAGGTTTTTCACGCACTTGTCCTACAGGGGGAAAGGAGCAAAAGATGGTTTCGGTGGTCGGTCGTCTCTTAACGGTTAACGCTCCCTACATTTTCCACTTCAGCTTAAATAACATACTCTGTCCATTGTCATTATCAGCCGCGAGGTGCACGATGAGGTCCTTGCCGGAGGGTTCCTCTACTACGATGGACTCGATCTTTTGGGGATGTTTTGATTTGAGATGTTTGGTGATATTGATGATCTCATCGGGACGAAGCTCTTTCTGATCCAGCTTTTTGGAGATGTTGCTGATGTAGCCTATGTAGCTGTCGCCGATGGCGCCGTCATCCTTTGCGTTGGATGTGTTTTCGGTGGAGGCGGCAAACAGGATCATGTCTTTTTCCTTCAGGTAGCTGATGCTGGAAATGCCCATGATGCTCTTTCCCTCGGGCAGGCGCAGGCGGATGGAATGAATGCTGTCCGGGTTTATTCCTTTCTTTTCATCAAATATGGTTACCAGAAGGTGGTTGGCGCGGGAAGAATTGTTGGCGCGGTTGGTGAGCAGCAGCCGGTTATTCACCAGCGCTGTTCCTTCTATATTCCATTCATCGATGTCGGAATGGTTCATGGTGAAGGTGGATGTTTTCTTCCACTTGCCGTCTTCCAGGTCTACCCACAGCACCTGGTTGCGTTTGGAGGATGAAAGCGAGCCGAATGCCACAAGATAATCGCTGTCGTCCCTGTTCACGATGATGGTAGATTCTATATCGGCTTTGGTTTTCTTGGAAATGCGTTTCTTCCTGCTGCCCGGGAACAACCGTATGCTGTCCACCAGCACATGATCCTTGTCCAGGACCAGCGCCTGCGTGGCATCGTCGCCGATGACGTAAAGCTTGCCCTGGTGGAACTCAAGCGTGGAAGCGGAAGGGTAGTGGGAGAGATGGGTAGTTTTGATAAGACTGATATCCTGCGCCAGGCTATTTTGTATCGAAACCGTTAGGATAACCGCCAGACTGAATATGCTGCACTTTTTCATATACCTCGTTTTTAAGTCCATTCATATAGTCCTCAATCTTTTTGCCAAGTCCTTCATTCCCAGTGCCCAATATTTTCCCCGCCAGTATGCCCGCATTCTTCGCCGCATTAAGCGCTACAGTAGCCACAGGCACTCCATTCGGCATCTGCAAAATGGACAGTATCGAATCCCATCCGTCTATTGAATTGCTTGATTTAATGGGAACCCCGATCACCGGCAAAGGCGTCAGTGAAGCCACCATACCCGGGAGGTGCGCAGCTCCGCCAGCTCCTGCAATGATGACCTTCAACCCACGCTCTTTTGCGCTTTGCGCATACTCTACCATCCGCATCGGCGTCCTGTGCGCCGACACAACAGTCAGCTCATAAGGCACTTCAAAAAAAGAAAGTATATCCGCCGCAGCCTTCATCACCGGCAGGTCGCTGTCGCTGCCCATGATGATGCCCACGAGGGGAATTGGGGATTGGGAATTGGGAATTTGCATGGGCTAAAATTACGGGAATTGAACCACGAAGACTCTAAGGCAAGAAGGATTCAC
>DASWNB010000064.1:0-19605 GCA_036399455.1 Flavisolibacter sp.
AATACCCTTTAGACATTATTCACAGGCCCTTTCTACGAGGCCTCCGTGGGTGGAAGCGTTCCTGGGGGGTTAACCGCCAGGACGCGAAGACGCGAGGAGATTTCACGCAAAGGAAAGGCAAAGAAACGGTCGTTTGAACTATAGTTTTTCCTCGTGTTTCTCGCAGTGTTCCGGCGTCTCCGTGGCTACTATCCAGCAAAGAATGCAAAGAAGTCGCGAGCTCCCAACAACCCAAGGCGCTTAAGGCCTTCTTTGCGTTCTTCTTATGTTTATAACTCAAGAGGCGTGGGAACACTAAAAGAAACAGAAAGAGAAAGAGTGCGGTTCAGGCGACCATCTTCTTTGCCTTCCTTTGCGCCTTTCCCGCCTGCTGCGGGACAAGTGCGTGAAATCCTTTGCGGCCTTTGCGGTTAAAGAAGGAACCCGTACGCCTAACGAACCAGAAACCAGAACCTATAAACCAGAAACCCTTTAGGTTTGCACCATGACACCAATCGGCGTATTTGACTCCGGCTATGGCGGGCTGACCGTGCTGCGGGAATTCGTGGACCGCCTGCCGCAATACGATTACCTCTACCTGGGCGATAATGCCCGTGCGCCCTACGGCACCCGGGGCTTCGATACGGTTTACCGCTACACCCTTCAATGCGTGAAATGGCTGCTGGAGCAGGAATGCCCCCTGATCGTCCTTGCCTGCAATACGGCCTCGGCAAAAGCCCTGCGCACCATCCAGCAAAACGACCTGCACAGCCTCAATCCCCAGGCAAGAGTGCTGGGCGTCATCCGTCCCACTACTGAGATCATCGGCACACATACCCAAAGCAACAGCATCGGCATCCTGGCCACCAACGGCACGGTGCAGTCGGGTTCTTATCTCATAGAAATAAAAAAATTCTTCCCCGACCTGAAGATCGAGCAGGAGGCCTGCCCCATGTGGGTACCCCTGGTAGAAAACAGCGAGTACCAGCACGAAGGAGCCGATTTTTTCATCCGGAAGCACATCAATAATATATTATCCAGGGACGGCAGCATCGACACCCTTCTGCTTGCCTGCACGCACTATCCCCTGCTGAAGCAGAAAATAGAGCAGTTCCTGCCCCCGCACGTAAAGCTGCTTTCCCAGGGCGAGATCGTAACCGAAAGCCTCCGGGACTACCTTCATCGCCACCCCGAAATAGAAAACCGTATCTCCCGCCAGGGCAAACGGCTCTTCTACACCACAGACTCCCCCGGGGACTTCAACACCAAAGCCAGCATCTTCTTCGGCCAACCCGTGGAATCCGCCCAGGCTGAAGTAGGATAACCGATAACCGACAACCGATGAGCGATAAACAAGGAGGGAGAAGGAGAGGTTAAAGGCAGAAGTGGTAAACAGGAATTTGGGATTTGGAATTGGGTATCGGTGGTCGGTGGTCGCTAATCGGTCATCCGTCTTTCAAGGAACCTTAACCAAATTCTTCCGATAAAAGCTCATAATTCTCACAATTCCCCCTACCTTTGCCGTCCTTTCACAAAAAACCCCGCGGGTGTGGTGACCTGGGGGATAACTGAAACAAACCTGGCTCTCCACAGGTGATTTTAGAAACGTGAAAAAACTTATAAAATGAAACGTACATTCCAACCGCATCGCCGCCGCAGAAAGACCGTTCACGGTTTCCGCAAGCGCATGCAGACAGCTAACGGTAGAAAGGTGCTGGCCAGCCGTCGTGCCAAAGGACGTCATAAGCTGACCATCAGCGACGAGAAGAGATTAAAATAAGGATCATCAGCCCCAATCTTATTTGCCCCTTCCCTTTTCAACGAGGGACGGGGCTTTTTGTTATTTTAGATTATGCCCGCAAGATTCGGATTCGGTAAGAAGGAAAAGCTCAAGAGCAGGAAGGCCATCGAAGCCCTTTTCCTGCAGGGAAAAAGCATATCGCATTTCCCCCTGAGGATCATGTACCTTCTTTCACCCGTTCAGGACGGGGCCAACGCCTTTGCGCTTGTAGGTGTATCGGCCTCGAAAAAGCACTTCAGGAGGGCCGTTCACCGCAACCGCATCAAGCGCCTCCTCCGCGAAGCTTACCGCCTGCAAAAAGCCTCCCTGTCGGAAACTTTGCGCTCGAAAAAACTCCAGGCACACATCTTCTTCCTGTTCATGGACAAAAGCCTGCCCGATTTTGGAGCTGTCACCACGGCTATGGGCAAATGCCTGTCCTCGCTGGAAAAAGCCGCCCACAAGCATGAAAGCCCTGCTTAAGATATTAGCCTTTCCCTTCATTGCACTCATCCGGGTGTACCAGTGGGTCATCTCACCCCTGCTGGGACCCAAGTGCCGGTTTACACCCACCTGTTCCCATTACGCCGTTGAAGCGCTCAAAAAGCACGGCATCTTCAAGGGCTTCTGGCTCAGCATCCGCCGCATCGCCCGCTGTCATCCCTGGGGAGGAAGCGGGTATGATCCCGTTCCCTGATAGGCGGCGTATAGCTATTTAGATAACGTTATCTGGAAGAGGATTTCGTACAGTTGCGAGTTGTTAGCTGCGAGCTTCGAGCCGTAGCTGCAAAAAAATATTCAATATTCAACGCTCAATGTTCAAGTACGTTCCTGATTCGGAGACTCACTTGAGAATTGAGCGTTGAACATTGAATATTGAGATTTTTCCTTCGCCTGAAAAGCATCTTCCATGTAAAAGGCGGCCCGTTACCTTAAGCCTTCTGCCTTTTACCTTCTGCCTTACTTCGGCGCATTCTCAAAACGCTCGGATACCTTGTCCCAGTTAACTACGTTCCAGAAAGCACCGAGGTAGTCGGCACGCTTGTTCTGGTACTTCAGGTAATAGGCGTGCTCCCATACGTCGCAACCGAGGATGGGCGTGCCTTTTACTTCGGCAACATCCATCAGGGGATTGTCCTGGTTGGCGGTGGAAGATACTTCCAGCTTGCCGTCCTTTACTATCAGCCATGCCCAGCCGCTGCCGAAGCGCGTAAGGCCGGCATTGTTGAATTTTTCCTTGAACGCATCGAAGGAGCCGAAGGCTTCGTTGATGGCATCGGCGAGACGGCCCGAGGGCTGGCCGCCGGAGTTGGGAGCGAGGCTTTCCCAGAAGAATGTGTGGTTCCAGTGGCCGCCGCCGTTGTTGCGTACTGCGGGGGAGATGGAGCCTGCATTGGCTACCAGTTCTTCAAGGCCTTTGTTTTCATGCTCGCCGCCGGCAATGGCTTTGTTCAGGTTGTCCACGTAGGCTTGGTGGTGCTTGCCGTGGTGTATCTGCATGGTTTGAGTGTCGATGTGCGGTTCCAATGCATCGTGTGCATACGGTAGTTGGGGAAGGGAAAATGCCATAACTAAGGTTTTAATTTTTTACGATTTAATTCAGGCCCGGGTTCCCGGGACCCTTTTTCTGTTCTGTCCTAAAGAGGGCACAAATTTACTTCGTGTGCTTCAATTCCCATCCGGGCATTGCAAATGTTCCGCATTTGGTAAGCTGTTTGCGGTGCGGGGATCTGCGTACAAGTGCTTAAAAATCTGCTTTTTATGAGGATGGACGGCAGAAAAACGCAGCTATTCCCTCATTAATTTTTTGTAATTTTCTCCGCGCGACTCTTAAACCTAAAATTTTCTTATGAGACAAAAACTGCTTGCCGGATGGACGGTCTGTTTATTCCTCCTTCCGATCCTGCTTTTTGCACAGCAACGGCAAATTTCGGGCACCATCACCAACAACCGTGGCGAACCCGTGCCCGCTGCCACCGTGCAGGAAAAAGGCACCAACAACATGGTTGCTGCCGATAATGCCGGAAGGTTCACCATCACTGTTGGCGACAACGCCGTACTGGTGATCTCCTCCGTAAACCTTACTACCCGCGAAGTAGCCGTAGGCTCTTCCGCTACTTACAACATCTCCCTTCAGGAAGCGGGCAACATGTCCGAAGTAGTGGTAACGGCACTGGGCATACGCAGAGCCGAACGTTCGCTGGGATATTCCACGCAGGAAGTAAAAGGCGAAAACCTCACACTCACCAAAGAGCAGAACGTACTGGGCTCGCTGGCAGGAAAGATCTCCGGCGTGCAGGTGGTAGGCTCTTCGGCTGCCAGCCTGGGCGGTACGCAAAAGATCAAGATACGGGGCGTTAACTCCCTGCAGGGCAGCGATCAGCCGCTGATTGTAGTGGACGGCACACCCATCTCCAACGCCAACTTCGCCGGTAGCGACCGCGCCGACTTTGGCAACCTGGGGCAGGATGTGAACCCCGAGGACATCGAATCGATCAACGTTCTGAAGGGCCCTGCGGCTTCCGCTCTTTACGGTATCCGCGGCCAGTACGGCGTTATCATGATCACTACAAAGAAAGGACGCAAGGGGCCGAAGAAGGTTGACGTGCAGCTCAACTCAGCCTTCTCCATGGAGCGGGCCGGTAATTTCCTTCCCCTGCAAAACCTGTACGGCGGCGGCTCCAGCCAGACCTGGAGAACCCTTGCCAACGGGCAGAAATACGTGGACATGAGCGTGGACGAAAGCTGGGGCCCCCGCATGGACGGCACACCTGTTCGCCAGATATTCAGCTTCTATCCGCAGGACCCCGAGTACGGGCAACTGACACCCTTCGTTCCCCATCCCAGCAACATCGAAGATTATTATGAAACCGGCAACAGCATCAACAACGGCATCACGGTTGCTGGTGGTAACGAGAACTCTACTTTCCGCCTCAGCTTCAACGATACACGCATTACCGGCGTTGAGCCCAACACCTGGCTCAGGCGCAACAACCTGGGCATAAGCGCAGGACTGGACATGACCAGCAAGCTCAATCTCTCCACGAACCTGAACTACGCTACCAACAACGCGCAACGGCCTACGCAAGGCTCTGAATATGGGGCAAGATATATGGTGCAGTGGTTCCAGCGCAACGTGGATATGAAGCGCATGAAGAACTACAAATATCCCGACGGCACCTTCCTGAACTGGAACCTCAACAGGCCTGCTGCCAGTTCCAACGAGATCACCAACTTTGCGCCTCTCTATTGGAACAACCCCTACTTTGAAGCTTACGAAAACCCGAGCAACGACAGCAGGGACCGTTTCTTTGGCGACATCGGCCTTACCTACCAGGTGCTGCCTGCGCTGAAATTGAGCGGCTTTATCCGTGGTGATATGTACACGCAGAATATTGAAGAACGCGCTGCCTTTGGCGGAAGAAGAGTGCCTTCCTACTCCGTGGCCAAATACCAGAACCGCGAGCTGAACTATGAGCTGCTGGCCACCTACAACAAATCATGGGGCGACCTTTCGCTCAATGCCAACCTTGGTGGTAACATCTTCAAGCGCAACTATTCCTTTACCTCGCAGGCAACGGCAGGCGGTCTTTCGGCTCCTAATTTCTTCAACATCGCCGCTTCCATCGACCGTCCCACCAGCGGCCGCGAGGTTTATCCTTCTTACCTGATGAGGCAGGAGATCCGCAGCGGCTACGGCATGGCTTCGCTGGGATATAAGAACACGTACTTTATGGACGTATCGCTGAGGAATGATAACTCATCGACCCTGCCGGTAGACAACAGCTCTTACTGGTATCCTTCCATATCGGGCAGCATGGTGTTCAGCGAGCTGCTTGACTGGTCGCCTCTTTCTTTTGGCAAGGTGAGACTGAGCTATGCCAAGGCGGGTTCCAGCCATGCTGCGTATGAAACTTATTCAGGCTTCACCATCGGTACGGTTTATACCGGCGTTGCCAATACGCTGGCTGTTCCCGATAACCTGAACAATCCCTCGATCAGGCCTTCCTTTGCGCATTCCTACGAAGCAGGCATCGACCTCCAGTTCTTCAGGAACCGTTTAGGAGTAGACTTTACTTATTACAACCAGAAGAATAAGGACCAGGTGATCCGCCTGGATGTTTCGGGCACCAGCGGCTTTGGCTCCGCTACCATCAATGCTGGCCTGATAGAGAACAAGGGCCTTGAGCTGACGCTGACAGGATCTCCCATCCGCAGCAAAAGCTTCAGTTGGGACGCCACCTTCAACATTGCAAGGAACAAGAGCATGGTGGTTGAGCTTTATCCCGGCCTGCAAACCTATAACTACAGCTCCACCACTTATTCCAGTGTTACCAGCTACCTGAACTCTTACGTGGGCCAGCCCTTCGGCAGCCTGGTAGGCAAGGCTTACCAGCGCGACTCCGCCACGGGCATGATCCTGCTGGGCACCAACAACATGCCTTTATACACCGATGCCACCCACAACTTCGGCAGCGTGCTGCCCGATTATACCGGCGGCTTCCAGAACACTTTCCGCTTTATGGGCTTCGACCTGGGCGCCATGATCGACTACCAGTTTGGCGGCCAGTTCTTCAGCCGCTCAGCCATGCTGGCGGTGAAGACGGGTATGGCCGAAGAAACAGCAGCCATGAACGACAGGGGCAAGAACGTGCGTGATCCGCTGGCCGATGGCGGCGGCGTGCACATCGTAGGCATATCCGCTACCACCAAGCAGAAAGTGGATACTTACGTAGATGCCCGCGCTTACTTCCGCAACGTGCTGGGCACCCATGTGTACGAGGAGTGGCTGTACGATGCTTCCTACATCAAGCTGCGTGAAATCCGCCTTGGCTATACTTTCGGCAAGAACCTGCTGGGCAAAACGCCATTCAGGAGTGTGAACCTGGCCTTTATTGCACGCAACCCGGCCATGCTGTGGCAGAAGGCACCCAAGGGCCTCGACCCCTCGGAGCTTTCAAGCGGTGCGCAGTCCATCAGTTGGTACGAGTCCGGCCAGGCCAACACCGTACGCTCTTACGGGCTTAACCTCAACATCAACTTTTAATTCAAGACCATGAAGAAAATACATATATGCATAGCAGCGGTTGCGGCACTGGTCCTCGGAAGCTGTAATAAATTCGACGAGGATATAAACATCAACCCCAACATTCCCAGCAGGGCCACGGGTACGCAGCTGATTGCCAATGCGCAGTTGTTCCTGCCCGGCCTGAGCGCATCTCCCCAGGGAGAATTCAATGCGCAGTACCTGGCCGAGACGCAGTATCCGGGCGCCTCGCTTTATCCCGATGGCGGCACCAGCTTTTACGGTCTTTACCAGGGACCGCTGATGAACCTGGAGGCTGTCATCAAGTCCAATAGCCTGTCGGGCAATGAAGGTCCCATCTCCAACCAAATTGCCGTGGCCAAGATCCTGAAGGCTTACTTCTTCTGGCACATCACCGACCGCTGGGGCGATGTTCCTTATACCGATGCGCTCAAGGGCTCAGCCGATTTCACTCCCAAATACGATCCGCAGTCTGTTATATACGACAGCCTGTTCCGCCTGCTGAAGGATGCCAACGCCATGATCGTTCCCGGCGCCATTTTGCACGACATAGTTTACCGCGGCGATATGAACAAATGGAAAAGGCTCTCCAACACCATCCGCATGCTGATGGCGCTGCGCCTGTCCGAGGTGGATGCCACCAGGGCTTCCGCCGAATTCAACAGCGCCCTGAATGCCGACGGCGGCATTATGACCTCCAACGCGGACAACCTCATGTTCAAGCATCTTGCCGATGCCAACAACCAGAACTACTGGTACGGGCAGGTAGTGAACCAGAACCGCGAATGGTGGGCATTGACCGAAACGCTGGTAAACTATATGAACCCGGTGAACGATCCCAGGCTGGCCGTTTATGGAAAGAAGAACAATGCCGGCATTTACAAGGGCCTTGAGTACGGCACCACTGTAGGACTGCCCAACACTACTGGTGTATCCCTGATGGGTCCTGCCATTTATGCGCAGGATGCAGCCATCCATCTCGTTACCTATGCCCAGGCGCTCTTTGCCAAGGCAGAAGCAGCGAAGCGTGGCTGGATTCCCGGCGGCGATGCGGCAGCAAAAACCAACTACGATTTAGCTGTTACGGAATCAATACGCCAGTGGACCGGCAGCACTACGGGCGCTGCTGCATTGCTGGCTACTCCAGAGGTGCAGTACAATCCTGCAAGGGCTATGGAGCAGATAGGCATGCAACGCTACGTACACCTGTTCATGCACGGTTATGAAGCCTGGGCAGAGTGGAGAAGAACGGGCTACCCGAACAACCTGGTAACTCCCGGCGGACGTGCCATTCCCACCAGGAACAGCTATCCTCCCAACGAGTTGTTCAACAATGCCGACAACTACCGCGAAGCCGTCCAGCGCCAGTTTGCCGGACAGGATAATCTTTACGGTAAGGTGTGGTGGGATAAACCGTAGGTGGGCTGATGGCTATTGGCTATTGGCTGATAGCTTGTTTTCGTATCGCCTATTCACATAACATTTTTAATAAAGACCCGGCAGGTATTGTAACCTCCGGGTCTTTTTGTTTCTGGTTTATAGTTTCTTATTTCTTGTTCCTCTGGTGTAACCACCAAGGCGAAGGCACGGGGGTGCACAAAGAGAAGGGCTTATGACTTAATACTTACGGCCTGGGGCTTGAAACTAAGCGATGCAGTTTTTTCCCTTTTTCCACGAAAGTTTCAATCGTCCCGCGGGATTCCATATCATTCTTAACCGTTACACAGTACCACGGATGGAGCCGTCGAAATGGGTGTTCTGCTTTTTGAAGCGGTCTTGAACGCCTTCGACGATCTGGGTGAAAGTAATGGCTTTGCCGCCTTCGAGGGTTTGATGAATGGCTTTTGAGAAGAGGTCGTAAGTGTCTTTTGCAATGCTCATGCGGCCTCCCGTGTTGGGGTTGAGGCATTCGGCTTTTGCGGTGGCGGTTTTTGGCATAACTATCTTTTTTGACGGAAGAAGGAGCGCATCAGCTCCGCACATTCCTCGTGCAGCACACCGCGCACCAGCTCTGTTTTGGGATGAAAAGGAGAATTGGCTCCTGTAACATGAAGATAACCGTTCTTTTCGTCGGAAGCGCCATAAACGATCCGCCCGATCTTGCTCCAGTAAAGAGCGCCGGCGCACATAACACAGGGCTCCACGGTGATGTATATAGTCGCCTCGGGAAGGTATTTGCTGCCCAGGAAATTAAAGGCGGAAGTAAGGGCGATGATCTCCGCATGTGCGGTGCAGTCGTTCAGCTTCTCTACCTGGTTATACCCGCGGGCTATGATCTTTCCATCCTGCACAATAACAGCGCCCACGGGCACTTCATCTTCATCAAAGGCTTTCTGCGCCTGCGTCAGTGCCTGCCGCATGTATTGAACATTGTTGGTTTCTGGTTTCACGTTTCTTGTTTCTTGTTGGGCCGCCTGTGTATTTAGTATCCTAAAAATAGGGTAAATCAGGAGCAGGAAAGAATCTCATACCTAACGAACAAGAAACAAGAGACCTGAAACAAGAAACAGGAGCTTTCGTTACGAAAGACCTTCTCTTTCCCTTTGTTCCTTCAAAAAATTCATTCCAAAACTCAGTTTCTTCGCTGCCGGGGAGCGTTCGTCGATAACACGCCAGAAGGGAGTGATTTTGTTGAGGGGCTTTCCCTGCTCGTATTCCTCGTAAGCGGCTTCGGCAGCTATGCGTACGAAGATGCCGGTGGTGAGCGGGCAGGTGACTTCGGCATGATACTCCGCGGCCAGGTCCTTGCGCAGCGTGGCCATATCTACCTGTGTGCCCCTGGGTATCTGGCGTATGTAGGCGTCAACCAGCATCGGTGTAGGAATGAGCATCATCTGCCCGGCTTTGATGCCGGCAAAAGTTCTATCGGTTTTTTCTATCTGGGGCTGGCGTTCGATGTGGAGCTTTTCCTGCCAGCTTTTACGTTTGTGGGCGCACATGGCTGTGGATTTGGGTGCGTCTAAGTTAACATACTTGGTTTATTCTTTGTAGGGTTGATGGCATGACTGAAGAGATCTTCAAGCTATCCGACCGAAGGCGGCAGCTCAGCTATGCCAGCTACGGACCCGAAACGGGCAGGCCTGTCCTTTACTTTCACGGCACGCCCAGCTCCCGCCTCGAAGTGCTGCTGCTGAATAACTACGGCATCAACCTGGAGCAGATGCTCCATGATGCCGGCCTCCGGCTGATTGCGGTGGACCGTCCCGGCATGGGCTTTTCGACCTATAACCGTAAAGGTAATTTCCTTTCCTTCGCCGATGATACAAAGGAGCTGCTGGATCATTTAGGCATTGCCTCGTGTGCTGTAATGTGCTGGTCGGGTGGCGGGCCTTATGCGCTGGCAATGGCACACCGCCATCCTTCGTCCATAACGGTGGTGCACATACTCTGCGGCTTTACGCGAAAATTCGGGAGGGATGTAACGCGGTTGATGGGGCTGAACAAATTCTACTTCTTTGCCGCCCGCTACACTCCATTTTTGTTGAGAACCGCGCTTTTCATCCTGGCCAGGAAAAAGATCAGGGGCTCGGTTCCGCAGAAATTCACAGGACTGCCATATGAAGACTATACCCTGCTCAAAGACCCCCGCGACCTGGATGCGGTAGCCACCATGACCATGAAGCAGGCCTGCCGCTTCGGCTCCAAAGGCGCCATACACGAGGCCCGCAATTACTACCGCGATTTTGGATTTGACGTATCGGAGGTGCGGCAGCCCGTGCATTACTGGTGGGGCACAAAAGACATGACCGTTATCCGCCTTCACGCCGAAACCATCGAGCAGCACGCCCCGGGCGGAACGATGCACTACAGGGAACGCGAAGGCCATCTTTCCCTTTATGTAAATTACTTCCACGATGTGCTGCAGGTCATCTCGCAGCAATATCCTTCGTAATTTGCCGCATGGGCTTTTCTATCCGCGAGGCAACCATTGATGATGCGGTGCTGATTGCCGATATCAGCCGCCAGACCTTCTATGATTCCTTTGCCGCCGATAACACAAAGGAAAACATGGACAAGTTTCTCCGTGAGCAGTTCACCCGCGGCAAGCTAATGCTGGAAGTAGGCACCCGCGACACCACCTTCCTTCTCGCCTATCACAACAGCGAAATAGCAGGCTACCTCAAGCTCCGCGACGGCCGCAAGCCTGCTGCTCTTTCCGGAATGAACGTATTGGAGATTGCCCGTCTTTATGCTCTTTCAACCATGATAGGAAAAGGCGTAGGCCGCCTGCTGATGCAAAAAAGCATCGGCACGGCTCAGGAAAGAAATAAGGAAGCCGTATGGCTTGGCGTATGGGAAAAGAACCACCGCGCCATCGACTTCTACACCCGCTGGGGCTTCGAAAAATTCGGTGAACAGGATTTTCTGCTTGGGGATGATGTACAGAACGACTGGCTGATGATGAGAAGGGTGTAAGGTGTACGGCAAGGGCATAAGGAGAGACTAACCGCCAAGACGCGAAGGCGCAAGGAATATAAGTCCTCTCTGTGCCTTGCGTCTTGGCGTCTTGGCGGTTAGCCCGCCGCAGGCGAAAGTTCCTTAAGAAATAAATCTTCTTATAAAAAACGAAATCATCTCTATATCTACCTGCTCAATAGGATGAGATGTCTTCGGCAGGACGGCCATTTGTGCGCTGGGGATGTGTTGGTAAGCTTCCACTGTTTCCTGTAGTGATACCATCTTGTCGCGGTCACCCAGCATGATAAGCGAGGGGGTGGTTACCTGTGCAAGGTCTTCATGCTTCAGCGGGTTATTCTTTCCCATTTGCAGCATCATGTCCGCCGTTTTATGAAGCAGTTCTTTCCAGTCGTCCGGTGCATGTCTTTGAACTAATGCCTGCGCAAACTGCGGCAGCTTTTGTTCGATGACTTCCGGCTGGAGCATTTTTACCTCGCGTGCTGTTATTTCTTCGCTCCAGGTCCATTTGGTGGCAAGGGTGATGATCTTGCTTATCAGTTCCGGCCTTTGCACGGCCAGGTACATAGCTACATATCCGCCCATGCTGTATCCGAAGACGGATGCTCTTTTAAGGTTGTGCTGTTCGATGTATTCTTCCAGGTATTGTGCAAAGAAGTGGATGGAGAACTCCTGTTGCAGTCCTGTACCCCCGTGTCCGGGAAGATCGGGAATGTGAACCTGGTAGTTGTCCGAGAGGCTTTGTTCCAAGGTTTTGAGCTGTTCGCTGCTTCCTAGTGCGCCGTGAAGGAGGATGAGGTGTTGCATGAGCAAATATCAGGAGAAGGTCGGTCTTCTTTATTTTCAGATAAAAGTTTAAGATTATGTGTCTGATGGGAACCGCTTTTATATACTTTGATTTGCGAAAACGCCATCTTAATCATGCTATGATATAAAACAGAGTGTTTTAACGGGTTTAATCAAGTGGTATTACGGGCCGTAGCTAGGACATTGAATTTAATTTTATCATACCTCCTCCTATGAAATGTTCTGGTATTAACCGTTGACATAATACCATATTGAATTATAAAGCCTGTCTTATTTATTGGAAAAAAATTAATAACTCTTGTATGAAACGCTCTGTTGCGCTTATAGCAGCCTTCCTTTTAGTTCATGATGTTTTATCTCAGAACATAGCCGTTCCGATGAGCTATACTTTTCAGGAACCTCCGTCAGGTGGACAAACCCATAATATACCTTTTCAGATAACAGGAAATGCGGCTGGAATAGGATATATGATATCTTTGTCCAGTACAAGTAGCAGCACGGGCGGTGCTGTTGCAGGACGAGATTATATTTTAGGGCCACCTCCATCAAATCCTGTTACGACATCAGGAATCATTTCGCTCACAATCTTTAATAATAGTACTGTGAATAGTCTTCTTAGAACTGTTGACATTCACATTCGCGCCACTCCTTCTTCCCAAGTCGGGAACCCACTAGATACAATTATTAAAGTGAATATCCAGGACTACGGAGCTCTCCCTCTTGCGCAGCAGGTAAATATGCCAGATACGGTTCACGTCAGTTTGAGCCTGTTAACAGCAGCCAGTTTTGATTTTTTTGGACAGAGTAGCTTTGGTAAATATGCAGGAAACATAAATGCCAGCATGGTCAATATTTTTAAAAGATGGGGGCTGAACGCAGGCATATCTCATTTACACTATTACACGTCTGATACGTCTTCTGGAAAAGTATATACATCAAATATTTTACTTGATCCGACTGCTCGGCGAGTGTCAACCAATACGCAATATAGAGCTGCAACTTATGCCCTTAATTCAAAAACCGATTACAGCACATGGGCATATTATATGCAGGTATTGGTGTACACAGGTAAAGAGGTAAGGCCGGCAAAAGACGCAATATCAAGATTTTACGTTACTCTTCATACCGAAGCTTTTACACAACAAAGTAAGACGACTTACATGGTGGACTCAATAAGCAATACGGTACGAACATATGATCCCTTATATGATAGGCGAAAAACATTTTCTTTGAGTGTGGATTACCGGCCAAAGGAAGTTGTTGCAAAGAGAACCGATGGCTACTTTGGCATAGGCGGCACACAATTTCTTAGTTATCCAAATAAATTTAATTTTGTTGCACAAGCCGTTTTCGGCGTGACAACTGCCAATCCAAAGTTTCTTGCAGAGCCTATCGAAACTGACCAGTCTGACTCACCCGAAATTATAAGAGGCTATGCCATAAAGCAGAAGGATCATATGGCGGGTTTTTATTTAGTAAGAACTCAAATCGTTGAAAAATACACCAAACTTAATGCGTCGTTTGGGGTGGATATCCGCGGGGCTTTTCCTATGTATAATCCTCTGATAGCTGCCTATTTAGGGTTTCAATTGAAGTTTGATGATTTTTTTAAAAAATGAACGTACAAAGTCAGCATTTACATCTTTAGGCTGATTAATCCTGCAGGTAGCCTAAGGTTCAAAATTCTCCACTACTTCTTTTTTCCTCTGTTCAATACTGAAATCCCAATACAGATCACTATCAAGGCTTAGCATACAAGGCAGCATTTCTCCTGTAATCAAGGCTTGCAAGTATTATTTTCCTGCCAATACCTCAACGGAGTTCTTGTATCAGTCCAGATGTCGGCTGAATCCCCTAAAGCACTTTTAAATAAAAAACCCTCCGATGCTAAAGCATGAAGGGCTTCGTGGATCCTGCCGGATTTGAACCAGCGACCCTCTGATTATGAGTCAGACGCTCTAACCAACTGAGCTAAGGATCCGTTCCGCCAAAAACCGGCGGAGGGTGGCAAAAATAGGGAATTACCTCTTATTTGATCTCTTCAAAATCAATATATTCTCCTGCCTTGGGCTGGCCGTTGGGGCTGCCCTGGGAAGCGTTGGAAGGACCCGGCCCCTGCTGGGGGCCACCGGGCTGGCGCGACTCCATCTGCTCGTGCATTTCGCGGAAGCCTTTTTTTACCCGCCGGTAGGTGCGGTACACCGGCAGGATAAAATGAAATACCAGCCTGTACAGTATATATGCTAATAAAGCGTAAAAAATGATCGCTAACATAAGAATTCAAAGGTACAGGCGGCAATTCATCCAATCTTAATTTGGTTGATAATTAACGTTTGTCTTACCTTTACAGCGGCAATGAACAATCGAAGGGAACGAAAACGTTCCCTTCTTCTTTTCCACGATATGCAGAAAGAAACAGTAATCCAGGCAGTAGAACAGAAGTTGCAGGCCCTGCTGGCGGACAATCCCGCCCACTTCCTGGTGGAGATCAGGATAAAGCCGACCAACAATATCAAGGTCTTTATAGATTCGGACGAGGGAATTCAGCTCTCGGGGCTGGTGAATTACAACCGCCGCCTTTACAAGCTGATTGAAGAAAGCGGGATGTTCCCCGATGGCGATTATTCGCTGGAAGTATCATCCCCCGGCCTTGACGAACCCCTGAAGATCCACCGCCAGTTCAAAAAGAACGTGGGCCGCTACGTGGAGCTGCAGATGAACGACGGCAGCAGCAGGGAAGGAAAATTGCTGGAAGCTACCGAAGACGGCATCATCGTGGAAACCGAAGAAGGAAAAGGAAAGAAAAAGCAGGTCAAACAGGAAACGATCTTATTTACAGATATAAAAACGACAAAAATTCAAGTAAAGTTCTAATAAAGCCATTAGCTAATGGCTGTTGGCTGTTGGCCAATAGCTAACAGCTAATAGCTAACAGCAAAACCCCCGAACTATGGCAAGTATCAACCTGATAGAAGCTTTCCAGGAATTCAAGGAAGCCGAAAATATCGACCGCCCTACACTGATGCGCGTGGTAGAAGACGTATTCAAAACCCTGCTGCGCAAGAAGTACGGCGCAGACGAGAATTTTGACGTTATCGTAAACGCTGAAAAAGGTGACCTGGAAATTTTCCGCCGCCGGACGATCGTGGAAGATGGTGACATCTACAACACCAACGAAGAGATCGAATACAGCGAGGCAATCAAAATAGAGCCCGACTACCAGGTAGGCGAAGAGCTCTACGAGGAAGTAAACCTGGTGGACTTTGGCCGTCGCGCCATCCTGGCCGCCAAGCAAACCCTCGCCAGCCGCATATCAGACCTCAAAAAGAACGTGCTTGCCAAAAAGTACGGCGACCGCACCGGCGAAATCATCAGCGCCGAAGTGTACCAGGTATGGAAAAAGGAAATCCTCCTGCTGGACGAGGAAGGCAATGAGCTTATCCTCCCCAAGAGCGAGCAGATACCACAGGACTATTTCAAAAAGGGCGAGAACATCCGCGCCGTGGTGAAGAAGGTGGATATGAAAAATAATACCCCCGTTATCATCCTTTCCAGGACCTCTCCCGAGTTTCTGGCAAAGCTTTTGGAAATAGAAGTTCCTGAAATCTTCGACGGGCTCATCGTCATCAAGAAGATCGTGCGGGAGCCGGGTGAAAGGGCAAAAGTGGCAGTAGAATCTTACGACGACCGCATCGACCCCGTAGGAGCCTGTGTGGGTATGAAGGGAAGCCGCATCCACGGTATCGTTCGCGAGCTGAAAAATGAAAACATAGACGTTATCAACTGGACCAACAACACCCAGCTTCTGATACAGCGTTCGCTTACCCCGGCCAAGATCACTTCCATGGAGCTTGACCTGGAGAACAGGCACGCCAGCGTTTACCTCAAGCCCGACCAGGTTTCCCTGGCCATCGGCCGCCGAGGCGTAAACATCAAGCTTGCCTGCGAGCTCACCGGATTCGATATTGACGTGTACCGCGATAATGAAGGAGAAGTGGAGGATTTCGATATCGACCTGGAAGAATTCAGCGACGAAATAGAACCCTGGATCATAGACGAACTGAAGCGCATCGGCTGTGATACCGCCCGTTCGGTGCTCAACCTCTCCCCCGCGGAGCTGGAGCGCAGGACCGACCTGGAAAAGGAAACTATTACAGAAATAAGGAAAGTGCTGCAGGCAGAATTCGAGAAGGAGTAGTTTTAGAGCGAAAATTGAAGCTGGAAAGCCTTAAACCTTAAGCCCTAAGCCTTATACCTTTATTAAAAATTTAATACGTAATATATTATAATTTCGGAGCAGCAACGGACTAAAGACCGGAGTCTATGGTCCGTCTGAGAGAAACTAAAAACAATTAATGTCAGAGACAACAACACCCAGGTTAATGGCGGCAGCCAAGGAGTTCAACATCGGTAGAGAAACCCTTGTGGAGTTCCTGGCAGGCAAAGGCTTCAACAGAGACGATCTGAAGCCGACGGCAAAGCTGACGGATGAAATGTACCGTGCCCTTCAGGCCGAGTTCCAGGGCGATAAGGTGGCCAAGCTAAAGGCTATCCAGATCGACCTGCCGAAAGGCGCCGCAGCGGAGCCTAAAAAGAAAAGGGATGAAGAGGAGATTTACTTCCGCAAGGAGGAAAAGAAAGTGGCGAAGAAGGAAGAACCCGCCGCTCCTGTTGTTGAAGAAACACCCGCTCCGCCCCCCGTGCAGGAGCCCACTCCCGAACCTACGCCCGAGCCGCAGCCGCAACCTGAGCCCCAGCCCGAGCCGGAGCCTGAAATACAGCCTGTTGTAGAACCCGAAGTGGTAAACCTCCCGGCCCCCGAACTGGAAGGCCCCCGCGTAGTAGGAAAACTCGACCTCTCCGAGGTGGATTCCTCTACACGCCCCAAAAAAGGCACGAAGAAGAAAGAAGAAGCTCCCGCAGAAGAGGAAGTAAAAGCCGAACCTGCGGCACCCGTGGCCGAACAACAGGAAGCAGAGCCGGAAGCACCGGCACAGCCCCAACCCGAAGTAGAGCCCACCCCCGCCGCTGAAGAGCCGGAGGTGGTTATTGAAAATATCAGGGCCGAAAAACTTGAAGGTCCTAAAATCCTCGGTAAAATCGAACTGCCCGTGGACAATGATACCCGTCCCAGGCTGGACGAAAAACGCAAGCGCAAGCGCATTCCCATTGAAAAGAAAGACGGCGGCGGAGCCCAGGGCTTCCAGAAAGGGCCCGGACAGGGACAGGGACAGCAGCAAACCCCCGGCGCCGGCCAGGGAGGCGGCGGCCGGTTCAACGTTCAGCGCAGCGGCGACCGCGGAAGAGGCGGCGCCCAGCAGGGCGGAGGACAAGGCGGCAACCGTTTTGGCCCTAACCGTCCCGGCGGCGGACAGCGCCCCGCTTTTGCCAAGCGTGAAGACAAGCAGATCGACGAAAACGAAATCCGCAGGAAAATACAGGAAACGCAGGCCAAGCTTTCCGGCGGCAAGGGCAAGGGCGTAAAAGCCAAGCTCCGCCGCGAACGCAGGCAGGAAGCCGAATCCATGGACGGCATGACCGATAACAAGCTCCAGGTAACGGAATTTATCTCCGTAAGCGAGCTGGCCAACCTCATGGACGTAAGCTTTGCCGAAGTGATCTCCAAGTGTATGAGCCTGGGCATCATGGTATCCATCAACCAGCGCCTCGACGCCGAGGTGATTGAGCTTGTGGCCAGTGAGTTCGGCTTCGACGTGGAGTTCATAGATATGGAAAAGCAGATGGAAATGGAAGAGGAAGACGGAGACGATGACGACGATGAAGAGCGTGTGTTCCGTTCGCCCATCGTTACCATCATGGGTCACGTTGACCACGGTAAGACATCTCTGCTCGACTATATCCGCAACACTACGGTAGTGGCCGGCGAAGCGGGTGGCATCACCCAGCACATCGGCGCTTACCAGGTGCACCTGGCCAACGGAAAAGACATCACCTTCCTGGATACCCCCGGTCACGAGGCCTTTACCGCCATGCGTGCCCGCGGTGCCAAGGTAACCGACATAGCCGTGATAGTAATTGCCGCGGACGACGCGGTGATGCCCCAGACACGTGAGGCCATCTCCCACGCCCAGGCTGCCGGTGTACCCATGATCTTTGCCATCAACAAAATAGATAAGGACGGCGCCAACCCCCAGAAGATATACGAACAACTGGCAGGAATGAACCTGCTGGTGGAAGACTGGGGCGGCAAGTTCCAGAGCCAGGAAATATCGGCCAAGCAGGGCCTCAACGTAGATCAGTTGCTGGAAAAAATACTGCTTGAAGCCGAACTGCTCGACCTCAAGGCCAATCACGAAAGGGAAGCCTCAGGAACCATCGTGGAAGCGTCGCTCGACAAGGGCCGTGGCTACGTAGCCACCATCCTGGTACAGAACGGTACGCTCCGCAACGGCGACCTGGTGGTGAGCGGACAGCACTACGGACGTGTAAAAGCCATGTTCAACGAAAGGAACAAAAAGGTGGACGAAGCCGGACCCTCAACGCCGGTGCTCATCTTAGGCCTGAACGGCGCCCCGCAGGCGGGTGAAAAGTTCAAGGTGTACGAGGACGAGGCGGAAGCCAAGGAGATTGCCAACCGCCGTGCCCAGATCCTGCGCGAGCAGGGCATGAGGGCCAAGAAGCACATTACCCTGGACGAGATCGGACGCCGCCTGGCGCTCGGCAACTTCAAGGAGCTGAAGGTCATCATCAAAGGCGACGTGGACGGTTCGGTGGAAGCCCTGAGCGACTCGCTGCAAAAGCTTTCTACCCAGGAGATCCTCGTAAGCGTTATCCATAAAGGCGTGGGCCAGATCAACGAAAGCGACGTGGTGCTCGCCGAGGCATCGGACGCCATCATCATCGGCTTTAACGTGCGTCCCTCCATGCAGGCCAGCAGGCTGGCCGATGGCGCAGGCATCCAGATCAGGACCTACTCCATCATCTATACCGCCATCGACGAGATCAGGAGCGCCATGGAAGGCATGCTGGAACCCAAGATGCAGGAGAAGATCGTGGCCAACGTGGAGATCCGCGAAGTGTACAAGTTCGACAAGGTGACGGTTGCCGGTTGCCAGGTGCTCGACGGCCGCATCAAGCGCGACAACAAGGTGCGTGTGATCCGCGATGGTATCGTGGTTTACCCCTCCGGCGAAGGCGCCAGCGCCGAACTGGCCTCTCTCAAGCGCTACAAGGACGACGTGAAGGAAGTGCTCTCCGGCATGGAATGCGGTCTTACCATCAAGAACTACAACGACATCAAGGTAGGCGACGTGGTGGAAGCATACGAAGAAGAAGAAGTAAAGAGGACGCTTTAAGGGTGAATGGTCAATGTGAATGGTGAATAGGCCGTTCATTGGGCCAGAAGCTTTTCGATAGCAGCACTCTTTTGGAAAATATGCAAGAATCAATGCTCAATATTCAGGGACATTCCCGGGTATTGAGCATTTTTCATTCTGGAAACGCGGTTTGGACTTTTTAATTTAACCGCCAGGACGCGAAGACGCGAGGTTTCACGCACTTGTCCCGCAGCAGGCGGGAAAGGCGCAAAGGAAAGGCAAAGAAATGGTCGTTTGAA
>DASWNB010000065.1:0-3194 GCA_036399455.1 Flavisolibacter sp.
GTGGCCTTGCCGTACTGGTCGTAAAACTCGCGGGCACGCATGAGGTGCTTGCGCCGGAATATCCAGGTCTCGCGGCGTTCGTACAGCAGCGGGCCTGCCTTTCTTCCAAACCAGTAGCCTACGATATTACCCAGCACGGAAGCAAGAATGACTATAAGAATAACTACGGGTATGCTTTGTACGAAGAATTCCGCCGCCAGCCTTTCCAGCACGATGCCCGCTGCAAAAAGCAGCGAATCGCCGGGCAGGAAGAAGCCGACGAACAGCCCCGTTTCGGCAAATACAATGAGCAGGAGAATGTACAAGCCCCCGTTATTAATGATCCAGTCAATAAAATCCTGCAGGAAGCCTGACAAAAAAGTGATCTGTAATAAAGTATCCAAGAGATTCCGGTTTAATGATTGTTTTTGTTTTGCATTTCACGCACCTCTCCCGCAAAAGGGCGGGAAGATGCGGTTTCACGCCAAGCCGCAAAGAAACAAAGACGCAGGCATATTTCTAAGCATCCGGCAGCAAAAGATGCTCCTCCCAATTCCTAATTCCCAATTCCTTCCGCCTTCCGCCTTTTACCTTCTGCCTTCCACCTCCCCCTAACTCTCCAGTTCCCCTTCCCACTTGCTCACCACGCTGGTGGCAAGGGCGTTGCCTACCACGTTGGTAGCGGTGCGGAACATATCGCAGAAGTGGTCGATGGGCAGGATGAGGGCCACGCCTTCCGGTGGTATGTCGAACATGGCGCAGGTGGCCAGCACCACCACAAGGGAGGCGCGGGGCACGCCGGCAATGCCTTTACTCGTAAGCATGAGCACCAGCAGCATCATCAACTGCGTGCCCAGCGGCATGTGTATGCCGTAGGCCTGTGCAATGGCCAGCGAGGCAAAGGTCATGTACATCATGCTGCCATCGAGGTTAAAGGAATAGCCCAGGGGCAGCACGAACGCTACGATGCGGTCGCGGCAGCCAAAGCGCTCCAGTTCCTCCGTAAGTTTCGGGAATACCGCCTCGCTGCTGGTGGTGCTGAACGCGATCAGCAGGGGGCTGCCGATGCGGCGGAGCAACTCCTTCATTCTTCCTCCCAGTATCAAAAAGCCCACGGTCAGCAGTATGACCCAGAGCAGGGCGATGCCTATAAGGAAGAAAGCAAAGTATTTAAGATAAAAGTTGAATATGCCCAGTCCCTTGGCGGCCACCACGGCGGCAATGGCGCCGAACACGCCTATGGGAGCAAAGTTCATTACGTAGTTCACCATCTTCAGGATAACGTGGGCGGCTATGTCCAGGGCCCGGATCAGCGGCTTGGTATAGTCGCCAATGGCGGCGGCGGCCACGCCAAAGAAGATGGAAAAGACCACCAGTTGGAGTATCTCGTTGGTAGCCATGGCCTCGATAAAGCTCTTAGGTATCACGTGCTCCACGAAGTTCTGAACGGAGAAGCCCTTCTGCTTGGTCATCAGGTCGCTCAGGCCTTCCACGTCGCGCTGGCCCAGGCTGATGTATTTGCCGGGCTCGAAGTAGTTTACCAGCACCATGCCCAGGAGCAGTGATGCCAGCGAAGCGGTGACGAACCAGAGGATGGCCTTTCCGCCCACGCGGCCTACGGCCTTGAGGTCGCCCAGTTTGGCTATGCCTACTACCAATGTGGTAAAGACGAGGGGAGCGATGATCATCTGCACCAGGCGGATAAATATGGTGCTCAATAGCTTCAGCAGGTCCGATGCGGATTTGATGGAGGAGGTGACGGCAGAACCCGTGCTGGCCGAAGGAGCGGTGGTAATGCGTCCTTCTCCCTGCAGGCGGAAAGTGGTAGCGCCGGAGCCTACCGCAATCCAGGTATTCTGATCAACACTGTCTTTCTTCCTCCTGTACTCGGTGGAGTCCTTTACGATCAGCACTCTTTTCTGCACCTGCGCACCGGCGAAGCCTACGTTGAGGGTGTCGTAACCTGTATAATTCTGTTTGGGAGTATAACTGATCCGGCTGCCGGTTCCATACTGGTTGAATACATATCCGACGACGATGCCGAGTATCATCGCAGCGATGATATATATAGTGAGCCTGTTGCCTTTACTCATATAGAAGCTTTGATCGGATGCCGAAAGTCGGAAAAATTATGCATCGGCGAAACTTTAATTACCAAATGCCTCCGGCCTTCTGTAAAACAAATGAATCCTGTATTAATTAATTCATTTATTTTACGAGCTAAACGAAAACCATAAAAGACTATTATGAGTTTATTTATCAGGAAACCGCTTGCCGGGCTGATGGCCGAAGCGCAGGATACCGGCGGACACACGCTTAAGAGAACCCTGGGCGCATGGGGACTGATTGCTTTGGGCATTGGTGCCATCATCGGCGCCGGCCTGTTTTCCATTACCGGTGGAGCTGCCGCCAACCAGGCAGGTCCCGCCATTACACTCTCCTTTGTCGTTGCAGCGCTGGGCTGTGCCTTTGCGGGGCTGTGCTATGCAGAATTTGCTTCCATGATCCCCGTAGCCGGTAGCGCCTACACCTACAGCTATGCCACACTGGGCGAGTTCATTGCCTGGATCATCGGCTGGGACCTGGTGCTTGAGTATGCCGTTGGCGCCGCCACGGTGAGCATCAGTTGGAGCCGCTACCTCGTAAAATTCCTTGAAGGATTCGACGTTCACTTACCAGCCAGCCTCGCCACGGGGCCGTGGGACGGAGGGTGGATCAACCTTCCGGCCGTTTTCATCGTTGTTTTAATGAGCCTCCTGCTCGTTAAAGGCACAAGGGAAAGCGCCAATGTAAACGCCGTTATCGTAGGTCTCAAAGTAATCGTGGTGCTCATCTTCATCATCCTCGGCTGGCAGTATATCAATAACGACAACTATACTCCTTATATCCCCGACAACAGCGGCACGTTTGGTGAATACGGCTTCAGCGGCATTATCAGGGCCGCGGCCATCGTGTTCTTTGCCTACATAGGGTTCGATGCGGTGTCGACGGCGGCGCAGGAAGCCAAGAACCCGAGAAAGCACATGCCTATCGGTATCCTTGGTTCGCTTGCCATCTGTACTGTATTATATATCCTTTTCGCACACGTAATGACCGGCGTTACGCACTATACCTCTTATAAGGGACAGGAAGGCATCGCCCCCGTAGCCGTAGCCATCGAGAACATGGGTACCGCCAACGCTGCAGGCACCGTCACTCCAGATTATCCCTGGCTG
>DASWNB010000066.1:0-3898 GCA_036399455.1 Flavisolibacter sp.
AGGCCACCGAGTCCATGCCCCCCTTCCTGCGCCAGGTGATCGAAGCCGAAAGCAAGCTGAGAAAAATGCTGACCGATCCGGCCGCCTCCTTTGCCGAAATGGAAGCCGTAGCGGTACTCTCCGGCATGGTAGGCCTTGGCGAAGGCTCAAGAGCAGTCAAGAGCGGCGCCTGGTCCCTTCACCCCGATGGCTATTATGTACGCTACCTGCCTCATGGCTATTCCTATACCGTTGTGGAAGTATGGGTTCCCCAGGGCTCTCCCGCTGTTGGTAAGGAATACGACCCCGCTGCGCATATTGCCGTACCGGGAAATACCGCCCGCCAGAGATTGATACAGTCCGGAAGGGAGAAACAGCATTAAGGGAAGCTGTTGGCTGATAGCTGTTGGCTAATGGCTTGTTCACGTGCAGCCTATTGACTGATGTTTACTGAAAGCAATTTGTTTTAACCACAAAGGACGCGGAGCATACGCAAAGAAGCGCAAAGAGAAGAGAACTCCTTTGCGCTTCTTTGCGTTTACCTGGCGGCCTTTGCGGTTACCCTTCCTAATTCCCAATTCCTAATTCCCTCACTCCAGGACAGGACGTAACCACCGTTCCGCTTCTTCAATGCTCATTCCTTTCCGCCGGGCGTAATCTTCCAGTTGGTCCCTTTGGATTTTACCCAGGCCAAAGTAATGGCTTTCGGGGTGGGCGATGTACCAGCCGCAGACGGAGGCGGGTGGGTTCATGGCCAGGCTTTCGGTGAGCTCGATGCCTATGTTTTCCGTGGCATTGAGGAGGGAGAAGAGCTTGAGTTTTTCGGTGTGGTCCGGGCAGGCAGGATAGCCGGGCGCCGGGCGGATGCCTTTGTAACCTTCCTTTATCAGTTCCTCGTTGGAGAGGGTTTCATCAGGCGCATAGCCCCAGTATTGCTTGCGCACCTGCTGGTGCAGGCACTCGGCAAAGGCTTCCACGAAACGGTCGGCGAGGATTTGAACCATTATCTTATTGTACTCGTCGTATTCGGCGGCAAAGCGGTCTATGTGCTCCCGTGCGCCTTGTACGGTTACGGCAAAGGCGCCCATGTAGTCGCCCTTGTTGGTGGAGGGAGAGTCCGATGGCTTGATGAAGTCGGCGAGGGAGTAGCTGGGTTGCCCTACCGCTTTCTTCATCTGCTGGCGGAGGGATTCGAGGCGGACCTCACCCTTGTCTGTTTCGAGGAAGATGGAGTCGCGGTTGTCCGTGGCGGCAGGCCAGAAGCCGATGACGCCGTTGGCAGAGAACCATTTTTCTTCCACTATCTTCTGCACCAGCTTTTGGGCATCGTTGTACAGCCTTGTGGCTTCAACGCCGAATATTTTATCCTCTAATACTTCCGGGAAGCGGCCGGGCATTTCCCAGCCGATAAAGAAGGGCCCCCAGTCGATATAGCGGGCTATGGTGGCGAGGTCATATTCCTTCAGCACTTTCACACCGTTGACGGCGGGCTGCACGGGCTTGTAGTGCTTCCAGTCCACGTATTCCTTGGTTACCACGGCTTCCTCGTAGGGGATGAACACCTTGTGCTTTTGCTTGTTGAGGAACTGGTCGCGGAGGGAGGAGTATTCTTTGGTGGTTTGCTGGAGGAAGTTCTGGCGCTGGTCCTTGTTGAGAAGATTGCTTACAACAGTTACGCTGCGGGAGGCATCGAGCACATGGATAACACCGTTGTCGTATTCGGGGGCGATGCGTACAGCGGTGTGTGTGCGGGAGGTGGTGGCGCCGCCAATGAGCAGGGGTTGCTGCATGTTGCGCCTTTTCATTTCACGGGCAATGTGCACCATCTCGTCCAGAGAGGGGGTGATAAGGCCACTGAGGCCGATCACGTCCACGTTCTCCTTCTGGGCGGCGTCGAGTATCTTATCTGCGGGAACCATTACACCCAGGTCAATCACGTCATAGCCGTTACAACCCAGCACCACGCCAACGATGTTCTTGCCGATGTCGTGCACGTCGCCTTTGACGGTAGCCATGAGCACCCTGGCGGCGCCTGCTTCTTCATCGCTCTTCGTACCGGCGGCCAGGTGGGCCTTCATTCTTTCTTCCTTCTCCGCTTCTATGTAGGGCGTAAGGATAGCTACGGATTTCTTCATTACACGGGCGCTCTTTACTACCTGGGGCAGGAACATCTTGCCGCTGCCAAACAGGTCGCCTACTATGTCCATGCCTGCCATAAGGGGGCCTTCAATCACTTCCAGCGGGCGGGCGTATTTCTGGCGGGCTTCTTCGGTGTCCTGGTCTATATAGTCCGTGATGCCGTTTACCAATGCATGGCTGAGCCTTTCTTCCACGGTGCCGTTCCTCCAGGCTTCGTCCTTTATTTCTTCCTTGCCTTTGGCCTTAACGGTTTCAGCAAAGGACACGAGGCGCTCGGTAGAGTCGGGGCGGCGGTTGAGAACAACGTCTTCGCACAGCTCACGAAGCTGCGGCTCTATCTGGTCGTACACCACCAGTTGCCCGGCGTTTACTATGCCCATATCCATTCCTGCACGGATGGCGTGGTAGAGGAACACGGAGTGAATAGCCTCGCGTACGTGGTCGTTGCCGCGGAAGGAGAAGGACACGTTGCTGACGCCGCCGCTGATCTTGGCCAGCGGCATTTTGCTTTTGATGATACGGGTAGCTTCGATAAAGTCCACCGCGTAGTTGTTGTGTTCCTCGATGCCGGTGGCCACGGCAAATATGTTGGGGTCGAAAATGATGTCCTGGGGGTCGAAGCCTACCTGCTCTGTGAGGATGCGGTAGGCCCTTTCGCAGATGGTTACCCTGCGTTCGAGGGTGTCTGCCTGGCCGTTTTCATCAAAGGCCATTACTACCACAGCGGCGCCGTAGGCAAGACAGGTAAATGCCTGCTCGATGAACTTCTCTTCGCCTTCCTTGAGGGAGATGGAGTTAACGATGCACTTGCCCTGCACGCATTTCAGTCCCGCCTCTATGATCTCGAACTTGGAGCTGTCGATCATGATGGGGATCTTGGCGATATCGGGTTCGGCCTGCAGGAGGTTGAGGTAGGTGGTCATGGCCCTTACGCCGTCAAGAAGGGCATCGTCCATGTTCACATCCAGCACCTGGGCTCCGCTTTCCACCTGCTGGCGGGCAACGGAAAGGGCTTCCTCGTATTTGTTTTCCCTGATAAGGCGGGCAAATTTCTTGGAGCCGGTTACGTTGGTGCGTTCGCCCACGTTTACGAAGTTGGATTCGGGGCGGATGGTGAGGGGCTCAAGGCCGGATAGTCTCAGGTAGGGTTTAATGGTAATTGCTGACATATCTGAATATTGACCGCCGGGGCTTTAGCGGCGGCTGCTGGTTGTGTTTTAAGCAATGGCCGCCTGCTGTTCCTTTGTTTCTTCGCGGTGGAGGGCATCCACGCCGGTTTCCACAATGGGCAGGGGTCTTGGTTTGATGTTCCTTACGTTTTGGGCAATGTGGCGGATATGGTCGGGGGTAGTGCCGCAGCAGCCGCCCACGATGTTCACAAATCCTTCCTTAGCCCAGTCTTCCAGGTAATGAGCCGTATCCGCGGGGTGCTCGTCGTATTCGCCCATGGCATTGGGCAGACCGGCATTGGGATAAGCCGAAGTATAGCAAGAGGCGATCTGGCTCAATTCCTCTATGTGCGAACGCATTTCCTTAGCTCCCAGGGCGCAGTTGAGGCCAACGCTCAGGGGCCGTGCATGCATGATGGATGTATAGAAGGCTTCGAGGGTTTGGCCGCTGAGTGTACGGCCGGAAGCGTCCGTAATAGTGCCGCTGATCATGAGGGGCAGCTCGGTCCCGGTTTCGCGGAAGTATTTCTTGGCGGCGAAGATGGCTGCCTTGGCATTCAGCGTATCGAAGATGGTTTCTATGAGGAGCAGGTCAACGCCTCCGTCTACCA
>DASWNB010000067.1:0-2798 GCA_036399455.1 Flavisolibacter sp.
TCTTCTTATTTAAATTGAAGGAAAGTAATTAATATAGCCGCAGGCACATGGCGTATAAAGTGAAGGCTTTCCTAGACAAAATAAAGAAGTAGGACGAGGAAACCCGGCAGTACCCTCTATCCCCCAATGTCATCACACGATCACACTGCTTTGGTGAACGTATATTGAATTAAAGGCCGGGAGCCCCCCATTCCGAAAGGAATGCGGAGGGGAATGCACTGGCATTGCGAGAAAGGACAAGCATCCTTCCCTATCTCCCATTTTCTTAGAGAGGGTAAGGCTTACACCTGAAAAGTCAAAAACCCTATCTTTACTGCTTATGTTCCGCAGGTTTGGCATATCGCTTACGCTATTGTTCACCTTTTTGCTGGTGCAGGGTCATAACCTGATCCCTCATCAGCATCATGAGGACGAGCACCATTCTGCGACGCACCACCACGACCATGAAGAAAAAAGCAACGATGAGGATGTGCCGTTTCATGGTGCTCATCCTTCAGACTTTGGCAAAGTCCTCGTAAAGTCCAATGAGCTGAAAAAGCTGTTGCTCAAGCCATCCTTTCTTCCCGTGTTTACACAGGTTCCGGAACTCCATAGGTCTGAGGAAAGCCCCCCTCTTATCCGTCCGCCTGTTGATAAAAATTTATTAACCTCGATACTTTCATATTCCGTTCCGTTAAGGGCTCCTCCCGTTGTGCAATCTCCCGCCTGACCAGGTAACTACATCTATTGCACAAACATTTACAACCTTATATCGATATGAAAAAGACACTTCTTTTCGCGGGCATTCTGTCCTGCCTGCTTATTACAGCTTGTGATAACAACAACAGTACTCCCGGAACGCATAAGCATGAAGACGGCTCAACGCACAGTGACCATGCTCAGGACACGGCTACGCCTGCTCAACAGGAATTCACTGTAGGTGACACCACCCATAAGGATTCTTCGGCAAACAACGAACACACGCACAAGAACGGGGAGAAACACGACCACTAAGCATTAAACGAATCTCATGAAACATTTACTAGCAGCCTGCCTTGCGCTGGCTGCCCTCTTTTCCTGTAAGGATAAGAGCTCTGAAAAGCATGCACACAATCCCGATGGCAGCCATCCCGGTGAGGAGCTTCAGGCGCTTTCTTACACCCTTTACTCGGATTCCACAGAGCTATTCGTAGAATTCAAGCCGCTGGTTGCTGGCAGCACCTCAGGCTTTGCCACCCACCTGACCCACCTGGGAGAAAACTTTTCTCCCTATACTGAAGGCACGGTCACTGTGAGCCTGCTGGTTGGAGATAAAGGATTGAAGAACACGGCAGCTGCTCCGGCTTCGCCGGGTATTTTCCGGCTCGCGCTTCAGCCTAACACTCCCGGCTGGGGCAGGTTGGTTTTTGATATTGAAGCAAAAGGCTTTCGTGACCAGATCATCATTGACAGCATCCGTATATATCCCGATGAGAAAACCGCTTTGGCGGATCAAAAGGAAGAAGGCGGAGGAACTGACATCTCCTACCTGAAAGAGCAGGCCTGGAAAGTGGAATTTGCCAACACACCCATCAAAAGGGAAACCATTTACAACATTATCAAAGCAAGCGGTCAAATACTTCCCGCTCCTGGTGATGAAGTAACAGTAGCTGCAAAATCAAATGGGCTCATAAAGTTCAGCTCTTCCGGCAGCATCATAGGAGCCCCGGTACGTGCCGGGCAGGCTTTGTTTACTGTAAGCGGTGGTGACATCGCGGGAGATAACATCGACGCTGCCATACAGGCTGCACGGGCGGAGCTCAATACGGCAAAAACGGAATTTGACCGCGCCAGTGCGCTGATCGCAGATAAGCTGATCACCCAGGCTGACTACCAGCAGGCAAAGCTCCGCTACCAGACCAGTCAGATTGCTCTGAACAACCTGAGCAAGGGATACAGCAGGGGCGGCAAGACGATCACAGCGCCTATGAGCGGCTTTGTAAAATCTATTCTCGTAAGTGAAGGACAGTTTGTGACAGCAGGGCAGCCCTTGGCAACCCTGACAAAGAACCAACGCCTGGTGCTTCGGGCCGATGTATCGCTCAAGGACGCCGACCAGGTCCCTTTTATACAAGAGGCAAACTTCATCCTGCCGCAGCACGCAATTACTTATAATACTAGGGCATTGAACGCTAGGTTGCTGGCAACAGGAAAAAGCACAGGAGACAACAGTCCTTTTATTCCTGTTCATTTCCAGTTGGACATCAGGCCGGGCATCATTCCCGGCACATTCGCCGAGGTGTACCTGCTGACAACTCCCATCCATAACGCACTTGTGGTTCCTGCGTCTGCGCTTATAGAGGAGCAGGGCGTTTTCTATGTATATGTGCAAACAGCAGGCGAGAGCTTCCAGAAAAGAGAGGTCAGGCTTGGAGCAAATGATGGAATACGGGTGCAGCTGCTCTCTGGTGTTAGCGAAGGTGAACGGGTGGTCACGAAAGGAGCCTATCAAATCAAACTGTCCACTGCTAGTGGAACTATGCCTGCCCACGGCCATGAGCATTAAACAGAAGAAAAGATGTTAAACAGGATTATACAATTTTCATTGCACAACAGGCCGGTCGTTCTGGCTGCATCGCTGTTCCTGATCGTGGCGGGAGCATACACCGCTTCAAGAATGGAGGTGGATGTATTTCCGGACCTGACCGCTCCAACTGTGGTTGTGCTTACAGAAGCGCACGGGATGGCCCCTGAAGAAGTGGAGCGGTTGGTTACATTTCCCGTGGAGACGGCAGTAAACGGGGCGGGAAACGTCCGCAGGGTACGGTCATCTTCATCCG
>DASWNB010000068.1:0-5999 GCA_036399455.1 Flavisolibacter sp.
CCCCGAAGCTGCCTTTCCGCTCGTCGCCCGCCTCTTTGGCTTTGCCCGGGTAACGGAGGAAATGAAGAAGGACATACTGGATGTAATGGACAGCATGGTTGCGGAAGGAGTGATTGTTAAGGAAGGGGAGTTGCTGAGAGAGAAAGCTGTTGGCCGATAGCCGTTAGCTGTTGGCTTGTTTCCGTTCAGCGACGGGCATACGTTTTTGGAGAAAATGAAGATTACCGCCAAGACGCCAGGACGCGAGAAATAAGGGAACCTATCGGTTGTCGGTGGTCGCTTATCGGTCATCGCTCCGGTGGTCTCTTACCGGTTATCCGCCTTCCTACAGTATCTTTCCCCCATGACCAATACAGCGTTCCCCTATATCAATTTTGAGCAAAAGGCTGACGCGGAGGCGGTAGTACATTCCGTAAAGGAAGCTATTCGGCCGGACGGCGAAGGATATTGCATCGTGAGGAATGGGGCGATGGATGCCGATGAATTTATGATGCTGCTGCACGAGAGGGTGGCTGCTTCGTTCACCAATTCCTCCGTCGATGGGCGGCGTGTGCCTTATGACCTGGTGATGGACAGGGGAGAGGAGCAGTACAACAAGGGCGGCTCCATTCTTTCGGCTTCCAACCTGGTGTTCCCGCTGCATACGGACTGTTCCTACCTGGATAAGCCCGCAGACGTGGTGACCCTTTACTGCGTGCAGAACTCCGAAAGCGGAGGGGAAAGCCTGCTGCTGAACATCAATAAAATAATACCGTTGCTGCCGCAGGACCATCTTCAACTCCTGCTCACCCAAAAGTTCCGCATCTATTCAAAGGAATATTCAATCCTGGAACGATCCGGCCCTCTTTACCTGGTCCGCTACTCCATCGATGAAATGCTTTCCAGCTACCCCGAACCCGCCCACGAATCCCTCCGCTCCACCCTCGCACCATTCAACAGCCTCCTCAACAACTCCTCTCACTACATCACCATCAAGCTCAAACCCAACGACTGCCTCCTCGTCAACAACCGCACTTCCCTCCACGGCCGCCACGCCTTTGAGGCTAACAGCCGGAGAGTGTTCTTAAGGGCAAGGCAGTATTGGAGAGACGATAACCGATAAGAGACCACCGGAGGGATGACCGATAAACGATCACCGACAACCGATAGGTTCCCTTATTCCTGGCGTCCTGGCGCCTTGGCGGTTAATCTTTATCTTCTTCAAAGTAACGTATGCCCATCGCTGCACGGAAACAAAGCCATCAGCTAACAGCTATCAGCCATCAGCTTCTCTCTTGCAGCTTCCCTCTTAAATCATTAATTTCCCGCCCTGTGAACAACTATACTATACTGCACGGGATAAAGGAAGAGATGAGCCGGTACCATACGGCCGCCTGTGAGCTGATACATGAGAAGGTGATGCTTCCGAAGAATTCAATGCCTGCGGAGGACGACCCTTCCGTAACGCAGCCCGGTTTTCCACGCCTGGGCTTTTGCAATGCCTCGGACCGTCAATGGCGTCTCACCTGTGCCCACACCATGGCTGCTGCCAGCTTCAACCGCCTGCTTGGCCGGTTGGCCGATACGGGCCTCCTTGAAGCAGGCAGGATACAATCCGAAAAGATCAATGCGCTGCTCACGGAAATCTACCTGCTGGATCACCAGAAAGGCAACGTGGAAAAAGATTACGCTGTCCTCCGCCAGCAATCCGCTCCCGCTCCTGAACTGCAATCCACCCGTGAAAAGCTCAACGAAATCATCCGTCAGCACACAATCCTCGTCCGCCAGGTGGAAGCCCTTCGTGGGGAGATACTTTATGAGGTGGAAGAAGCAATGAGGGAAGCTGCAAGAGAGAAGCTATTGGCTGATAGCTGTTAGCTGGTGGCTTTGTTTCCGTGCAGCGATGGGCATACGTTATTTTGAAGAAGATAAAAACTAACCGCCAAGACGCCAGGACGCGAGGAATAAGGGAACCTATCGGTTGTCGGTGGTCGTTTATCGGTCATCTCTCCGGTGGGTCGGTGGTCTCTTATCGGTCAACCAGAAACAATAAACCAGAAACAAGAAACCAACAATGTGGGATTCCCTCATAAAGAACCTAAGCCGTCATGTTTCGCTGACCGATGAGGAGGTGCAGACCATTACCTCCTGCTTCAGGCACAGGAAATTCCGCAAACGCCAGTACATATTGCAGCAGGGAGATATCAGCCGCAACGAAACCTACATTGTTTCGGGTCTTACCCGCACCTACGAAGTGGATGACAAGGGACTGGAGCATGTAGTGCAGTTCGGGCCTGAAGACTGGTGGGTAGGCGATATGTACAGCTATCTCACCGATACACCCTCTCAATTCAATATAGACTGCCTGGAAGACACCGAAGTGCTGCAGATCTCCAAAGCCAACCAGGAAATGCTCTACCGCGAAGTGCCCAAGCTGGAGCGCCACTTCAGGATAATGATCCAGAACGCTTACGTATCCTCCCTCAAACGCATCAGCTCCAACCTCAGTAAATCCGCCGCCGAACGCTACGCCGAATTCATCGCCCGCTATCCCTGCATCGGCCAGCGGGTCCCTAATCACCAGATTGCTTCTTATTTAGGCATAACTCCACAAAGCCTGAGCAGGGTAAGAAGGAAGGCTGCAAGCTTTTAGCCATAAGCCACAAGTCATAAACCATAAGTCATTAGCTCTAAACCTGAGCCTCGGTTACCGGTGGTCTCTTACCGGTTATCCCTCCGGACTCTCTAAAATTTTGTTAACGCCCATCTTTCTACCCAACGCTTTTTTGTTCGTACGGGGTACTATTTCCGTAACAAGTAAAAAAGCAAAAATGAAAAAGATTACTACACTCGCAGTTTATGTATTGATAGTGATGGCTGCTATCCTTACATCCTGTAAAAAAGAACCCCTGTCAGGACATCCGCGTCCGGGCAAGCCTGCAGACACAAGCCATAACAATCCCGGACCCAATCCTGTTCCACCCGCACAGGCCACATACATGGTAAAGGTGAAAGCTGTAATTAACATCGGTACTATTACCTACGACAGCCTGCCCGCCGAACTGGAGATCACCAGTTGGGACAGCGCGGGGGCGGAACACCGGAAGCATATAACTTTAGTGGCAGGCGCTAACGAGGTGCGGCTTCCAAAGGCCCATGTACGTTACCGGTTCAGGATGAGCAAGTGGGGCATATCCGATGCGGCAGCCTTTACGAAAGACAATATGGCCGAAGGCAGCCTCATTGAGCTGGGCGGCTCCAGGGCAGCGCGTAAGCTCACCCTTGAAGAACGCTTCCTCTTTGCCGCAGGCAACTGGCAGGCCGATGCAAAGACCGTTTACAGCTACAATGGCAACGGCGATGTTTCAAAGGTGGACTACTACCAGAAGCGCCCCCAGCACAGCGACCTGAAACTCTATTACACCGACAGGTTCGTATATTCCGGCAGCAGGGTAGACAAGATCCGCCGCTTCGACCATACGGGCCTTGAAGTAGGCTTTACCGAATTCATTTACGATGAAACAGGCAAGATCGTGAACATGCACCAGAAAAGCTACGACCAGGAAACCTATGCCGGTGTGGAGTACGGTGTTGACGCACAGCATTCGCTCATCACCATCGACTACCTGTACGGCAACGGCCATGCATTGGAGTACAAAATGAAGTTCAGGGGCGGCAATAAAGTGGAAGATAATGCCATGAGCTCCACCGGCGCAGGCGAGGGCGGCACTTACGGGTACGACTTCAACATCAATCCCTTTGCGCACATGAACATGCCCAATATTTACCTCTCCAACCTGTCGAAGAACAACCTGGTGCAGCAGCAGAAAGGCTACTCGGGCAGCATTCCTTCCGGCGAGCCCTACCAGTTCGAGTACAGCTACGACGGCCAGGGTTATCCCACCGAGCTGGTAAAACGCTACAAAGCTTACGTCACCGGCGAAGAACTGTACAAAACCAAAACCATCTACACGTATTAATCAATCAACCAATCTTCAAACCAAAGCATATGAACTATAAATCCCTCTTTGCGATAGTGATCCTCCTGAGCTCCTGTACCGCCGCCAAGCTATCCGTTCCTTCGCAGTTCAGTGAGAAAGCCATTAAAATGAGCGTCAGCGGCATCAACGGCTGGCAGGTAAACCAGAAGCTCGGTTTCGGTCCTTACCAGACATCGAAGATCAAAAGAGGCTGGGACTTCACTTCCTCGCTCCAGTGGACCAGGTTCCGCATCCGCCCCGAAGAAGCCCTGCTGAAAGTGTTCGACATCAACACCGACAATGGCATCAACACGCAGAAGAACAAATTCCAGTACACCATTGAAGACGGCAAGCTGGTGGCCGAAGTATATGCCACGGAGAAGTTCAGGGAAAAGCAGCTTGTATATAAAAGCAACAATCCCTGGATAGGCAACGGCTCCAAGACCAACAAATACGAATACGCCTTCACGGCAGCCATCGTACCCCTGCAAGCCTCGGCCGAGCCTTGGTCCCTCGTGCTCATCAACAAGTACGATATCGCCAAAGACACTGCCCGCAAGTTGTTCGACAGGCCCTATGTGGAAGAGGAAGGCTACGCTACCAACGGCAAAGAGAACATTGCCATCCGCCCCCTCCGCATCGACAAGGTCACTACAAAGGGCGGCAGGGATACCAAAGTGTTCGGCGGTAAAATGCTGGCCGGCTACGAGCTCCAGTGGGACGGCGGGGTTGTAGGGATCATCGACATCCTCGACAACACCATCTGGCTCTACAAAGACCTCCAACCCGACGAGAAGCTTATCGTATCGGCGATATCTTCCTCCATCCTCCTAAAGCGTATGCAGGATGTAGAGAAAGACAAAGAGCATTTTGACAGATAGCATTTTATATAAATAAAGATCCGCTCTGGTAATGATCAGGGCGGATTTTTTTATTCAAGCTGCGGACAACCCGTGGACATAGCTTTGCCGAAACACAATGGTTTCTACTGTAAATATGGAAGTGGAACAGCTAAGCTCGATTGGCCTTTCAGGCAGTGATTCCCCTTGGGTTGCAGCCTCTTCCCTGATTATTTAGACATGAACTTGTCTGCAATATTGCCTGGCATTGTAGGTGAGGAGTCGTCTTTCAATAAGCCTGTGTCCGCTCTGCTAAATAGAGATTGCATGATTAAGTGCCGCTCTGTCTGATCTATGCCTTTTTCTTTCTGTAAGGCAAGGTACACATATGTTAATTGCTCGCGCTCTTCTGCGTCTCTCACCAAATGAAATGAACTGAATGTGAGTTTGGCAATGATGCGTATTGCATAAGCAATAAATGATATCAGGGTTATCAATGCAATAGACCACTTAACGGCAGTAGATGTCTTGCTGAATAGCTGTGTAAAACTCCCGTCTGAGATCAGGTTCAAAATCCAGATTAATATTCCGGCGGCTACGCCGGTACATGCGATCAAGCCTGTCAGCCATCTATATCCTTCTTTCCTGAGTTTGCTGGCTCTGTCCGTCCAGTACTTTGCGGGAGCTTCCAGCTTTAGTTTTTGTTTGTATAAATCTTCGAGCCCTGATATTCTCTCATTGGCTACCTTGTAAAAGGACTCAAAGTTGCTGTATGTGTCACTAAACCACAAATCATAAGCTTCTTTCCTTTCCGTTACTAATTCATCGATCTTAGTTGAATTTTCGTTTACTTTTTGATGCGCATCGGATAAGTACTGGATCAGTTGGGCTTTGGAGTCCGCCAGCAAGCTTTCAAATTCGCTTCTGGTTTTGGAAACTATATGCTTCTCGATCTCGCTTCTTTTTGTGGATTCGGATATTTTAATGCTGAGGAACTCGCAGGCCAGAAAATACCCGGTCAGGTAGTCATTGTTGCTTGTATGAAGCAAATCGTTTCTGGAGAGATATTCATATGCTCCTTTATAGTATTGTGGATGGGTCTCGAATATTCTGATTAGAAATTCTGTAGAAGGAGAGTCGTAGGCGAATTTAGCAGGCCTGGGTCTTTCAATATGAGTTTTTATTTGGTGCCACTCAGGGT
>DASWNB010000069.1:0-3565 GCA_036399455.1 Flavisolibacter sp.
CCCAACCGGAGCGAGATCACAGACGTGGCCAATGCCGTACTGGAAGGCGCCGATGCGGTTATGCTGAGCGGCGAAACCGCTACCGGCCAGCATCCGAAGCTGGTAGTGGAAACCATGCGCAAGATCATCATGGAAGTGGAGCGTACCGAGTACCACTACGACCTTGAAGCAGTGCTCACGCCCCAGCCCCACTCTCCTTCCTTCCTCAGCGACGCGATTTGCTACAACGCCTGCAAGCTGGCCAGCGACGTAAGCGCCGACGCCCTCATAGGCATGACGCAAAGCGGCTACACCGGCTTCATGCTCAGCAGCTACCGCCCCAAGGCCCCGCTCTACATATTTACCAAGGAAAGGTCACTGGTGAACCAGCTCAGCCTCAGTTGGGGTGTACGCGCCTTTTACTATTCCGAAGAAGACAGCCTCGACGAGATCATCTTTGAGCAGATCGACATCCTCAAGGAACGCGGCTTCCTCAAAAGCGGGGACGTAGTTGTCAATACCGGAAGCACTCCCGTTCACTTACATCTTCCAACGAACGTGGTGAAGATCACGAAGGTAGAATAGAGAGAAAGCTGTTGGCTGTTAGCTGATAGCCGTTGGCTTGTGTACGTTCAGCCTATGAACATTGTACACTAATCCATCTTTTTTTAGGAGGTTCTTTTCGCGTGCCTGCCCGGCTAACAGCCAACAGCTATCGGCTAACAGCTTCTCTCTACTGCATCAAACAAATGATCGTTGCGGAAATGATTTGTCCTACTGTGTGATAAAGCCCGTCGATAAAGTGGAGCCCGAGGGGGCGCTGGAGATAGAGGTAGGTAATGCTGATGGCCATCATGGAAAAGCCTATGCCGGTGAGGAGGCCCAGCTTGACGCCTGACAGGGCTTCGGTAAGCGCCAGTCTTTCGATGAGGATGGCAAGGGCCAGGCTGACGATGAACATAAGCACGAAAGATGTTGCCATGACGCCGGCCACTCCTTTTTTGGCGTCGGGATTATTCATGTCGATTTTGTGGTAAGCAATCCATTGCTTCTGGAAAAGGAAAGAATACCAGATGGCGCCGAGGAAGAAGTAGCCGCCTGTTCCGGCCAGCACGGCAAGCCAGTTGATCTCTGAAAAGACCGATGTGTCCATAAGAATTTGTTTGGTTAATTTTAAAAAGATAGAGATTATTTACCGCAACTCATAATGCATGATCAATTACAATAACAGGACGTTCCGCGCCGTGCACAATACCGATAACGGTGATGTGGGTGAAGGAACGCTGTTTCACTACCAGCAGACCGGCGCCATAGTTACCGGCGTGTACAAAGGCGGCAGGATCGCTGAAGGCCACCTGCTGGCCCTGATGGACGAACAGGGAAGCCTCGACATGAGCTATCACCACATTACCGTCACCGGCGAGATGATGACAGGCGTGTGCCGCTCCAGTCCCGAAGTGCTCCCCAACGGCAAGCTCCGCCTTTACGAGCAATGGCGCTGGACCAGCGGGGATTTGAGCGAGGGGGAATCGGTAGTGGAGGAAGTATGAGAGAGAAGCTGTTAGCCGATAGCTGTTGGCTGTTAGCAGAGCAGCCACGTGAAAAGAACCTATACAAAAAGATGAATAAGTGTACAATGGCCATATGCTGAACATACACAGCCAAAAGCTAACAGCTATCAGCCAACAGCTTTTCCCTTCTAGCCTTTACCTTTACCCCTTCTTATGAACTTCATCATCGAAATAGCTACCGCAGATTTCAATACTACAAAGATGGCCGTGGAGGGCGGGGCAGACCGCGTGGAGCTGTGTGCAGACCTGGGACAGGGCGGTACTACGCCGTCGTACGCTACCATAAAAAAATGCAGGGAAGCCTTCAATGTGCCGCTTTTTCCTATCATCAGGCCGCGGGGCGGCGATTTCCTTTACAGCGACGAGGAGTTCCGGATTATGATGGAAGAAGTAAAGCTGTGCCGGGATCTCGGTTGCGAAGGTGTTGTGCTGGGACTGCTGAATGCCGACGGCTCCATAGACGTAAACCGGACCTCGCGCCTGGTGCATGCCGCCTACCCCATGGACGTAACCTTTCACCGCGCTTTTGACCGCTGCCGCGACCCGCTGGCATCGCTGGAACAGTTGATTGCCATGGGCTGCCAGCGCCTGCTGACATCAGGCCAGAAACCTACCGCCCCTGAAGGCGCCGAGCTGATCGCCAGCCTCATAAAAGCCGCGAACGAGCGGATCACCATCATGCCCGGCAGCGGCGTACGCAAGGAAAACATCGTGGAACTTGCCAAAGCCACAGGCGCCGTTGAATTTCATTCCTCCCTCCGCTCCACCACCCGCAGTAAAATGGCCTTTATCCATCCCGCCTTCGCCTCCTCCGAAGAAAGCTACTCTTATGCTCATATCGATCCCGATGAAGTGATTGCGTTGCGGAAAGCACTGCATGAAGCGGAGACGTGGAAGGAGACGTGAATCGTGAATCGTGAATCGTCAATCGTGAATGCTGGAATTTGGGGTTGGGAATTGGGAGAGATTAACCGCCAGGACGCAAAGACGCGAGGAGTGGTAAAAGGTAGAAGGTAAAAGGCGTAGGGCAACAGCCCATAAGCTGCTTGCAGCTCCTATCCGGCATCCTCCTTTTCCTGGCGTCTTAGCGTCCTGGCGGTTAATATTCGATCATCTTAAATAACGAGTACTAATAGGCTGAACGTGCACAGGCTAACAGCCAACAGCTAACAGCCAATAGCTTCTCTCTCACCAAATACTCTTCGCCTGGTAAACCTTGCTTCCGCTCCGCGAATGAACTGCATAAGAAAAATCCTTCTGCAATCCATAGCCGCCGAATTCGCCTTTTTTGTTGACGGCGATAAAGCCTACCTGCAGGCCGCGGACCTTCTGGCCGCGCATGCGGACCAGGCGTTCTAGGGCTTTGCGGCAGGCCTGGTCGGGCTTCATTCCCTGGCGCATGAACTCTACTACGGTATGCGAGCCGCAGATGCGCACCACTTCCTCTCCTACGCCGGTGGCGGTAGCGGCCCCTATTTCATTATCTACATACAGCCCGGAGCCGATGATGGGCGAATCGCCTACGCGTCCACGCAGCTTGAAGGCCATGCCGCTGGTGGTGCAGGCGCCGCCGAGATTGCCGGAGGCGTCGAGCGCCAGCATGCCGATGGTGTCGTGGTTGTCCTGCTGTCCGGGGATGTTGCCTTTCTCTTTTTCCTTGAGCAGCTTGTCGATGGTCATAGGATCGTATTGGGAGGTTTTAAGCCATTCGCGCCAGGCTTTTTCGCTTTCGGGGGTGAGCAGGTTTTCGACCTTGAAGCCGTTGGCCAGCGCAAACTGGAGGGCGCCTTCGCCAACCAACTGGACGTGAGGTGTTTTTTCCATCACCAGGCGGGCTACCTTGATGGGGTGCATGATGCCTTCAAGGAACATTACCGATCCGCAATTTCCCTGCTCATCCATAATGCAGGCATCCAACGTAACTTTGCCATCGCGGTCGGGGAGTCCGCCGTAGCCAACGCTCTGGTCGCCGGGATCGGCTTCCGCGATCTGAACACCCGCTTCAACGGCGTCGA
>DASWNB010000070.1:0-4458 GCA_036399455.1 Flavisolibacter sp.
CTTGAAGAAAGGAAGTCTTCGAAGCCCTGCTCGATAAAGTTGAAGATGGAGGGATGGAAGCACCAGAAGTTCATGGAAGCTTTTGCGTCTTCAGGAACCCCGTGCTTGCTGCCGTCGGATTCCTCGTAAACGATCTGGCCGTTCTCCCTGTATATTTTTACCCGCTCGTTGAGCGTGAGGAGGTTGTTCTGAGCATCTACATCGCACACTCCGCGGCTTACGGAGCCATAAGTGGAAAGTGTTCTTGCCAGCTCATAGGCTATGATGGCGTAAACATCCTCGCGGCATTCGTTCCGCAGGAAATCATGCGCCTTGCGGAAGGAATCGGAGCCGTAGAAATCATCGGCATTGATAACAGCAAAAGGCTCCTTCACGGCATCGCGGGCACAAAGGATGGCATGCGCCGTACCCCAGGGCTTGGTGCGGTCGGCGGGTACTTCGCGGCCGCCCAGGAACTTATCCTTTTCCTGGTACACGTACTCGGTTTCTATCCTGCCGCTGAGCTTGGGCTCGAAAATATCCTTGAAATCTTCCGCGAAATCTTTCCTGATGATAAAGACCACTTTCTGAAAACCTGCCTTGATAGCGTCAAAAATGGAGTAGTCCATGATGGTTTCCCCACCGGGACCGAACTGCTGGATTTGTTTCATGCTGCCGTACCTTGATGCCATTCCTGCGGCCATGATCACTAACGTTGGTTTCATCTTGCAAATAATTTTTTAATGGTCAGATTGGGTTTGTTTCTCCTGAAATGCGCCCGAAATTAATAAATTCGACACGTAACCACCGAACATGCCCCTCATTGAACTTGGGGAAAGCCGGGTTCAGCCGCTTTCTTCTTTCTATAAATTTTATACCACTCTCCACGTGCTCCGGCTCGACCTCATCCACCCGGTTATTTCCGGCAACAAATGGTTCAAGCTTAAAATTTACCTGGAAGATGCCCTGCGGCTGGGCAGGGAAACGCTCGTCACTTTCGGGGGCGCTTATTCCAACCATATCGTAGCTGCCGCGGCCGCCTGCAAACTCTACGGGCTTAAGAGCATAGGTGTAATACGGGGAGAAAAACCGGCACTGCTCTCCCCCACCCTGCTGGATGCTGTTTCCTATGGCATGGAGCTGGAGTTTGTTTCGCGGGAAGATTACCGGGACCGCAGGATGCCGGAGCATATCGCCGCCAGGCAGGATGCCTACGTGGTGAATGAAGGAGGTTACGGGACCAAAGGCGCTGAAGGCGCAGCTTCCATACTGGCCGAAGCCGGCGGGAACTATACCCATATACTGGCCGCAACGGGTACGGGCACGATGCTGGCAGGACTGGCTCTTGCAGCCGGGCCCGGACAGGAGGTCACAGGCATCCCCGTTCTGAAAAACTTCAATTCCCTAGTAGAAGAAATAGATGCCCTGCTGCCGCAGGAGAAAAAAGGCTCCTTCCGGCTGGTGGACGGTTTTCATTTCGGGGGATACGCGAAGTACAGTGCGGAATTGACCCGTTTCATGAACCGCTGGTTCGAGCTTACGGGCATTCCTACGGATTTTGTGTACACGGGAAAGCTGTTCTTTGCGCTTGACCAACTGATGCAGCAGGGATACTTTCCCGAAGGCAGCCGTGTGCTGGCCATTCACAGCGGCGGGCTGCAGGGTAACCGCTCCCTGCCCAAGGGAACGTTAATATTTTAGGCTCAGAAAATCGGGTATTTATATTTGCATGGTTTCTATTCAACTGACCCGGTAACTTATGAATCGTCTGCACACCCTTTTCATCCTGCTCTTCTTTACTGCCACGGGCGCTTTTGCCCAGGACACGCTTCCGAAGTTCTCCGTGAAAAACGTAGGCAATAACCGCATTATCATCGGGTGGATCAACAACTATCCCGTTGTCAGGCAGATCAGCATCCAGCGTTCGCACGACAGCCTGAAGAATTACAAGACCATCCTCAGCGTTGCCGATCCCGCCGCGGTGCAGAACGGCTTTGCAGACACCAAGGCTCCCAACGACCATATGTTCTACCGCCTCTTCATCAACCTCGAAGGAGGACGCTATCTTTTTACCGAAGCAAAGAGGCCGGCGATGGACACAGCCCGCACAGCCTTTAATCCTGTAATTGAAAGGCCGAAGGATTCCCTTACAAAGAGGCCCCCCGTGATCAAAAAGCCCGACTTCATCCCTTCTTTTTACGTGTACACCAACAAGGACGGCTACGTATTCATCAACCTACCCGACGCAGACCGGAAAAAGTACCACATCAAATTCTTCGAGGAGGACGACGCCTTTCTTTTCGAACTCAAGAACATCCGCGAAACCGGCCTCACCCTCGACAAGGCCAACTTCCTCCACTCTGGCTGGTTCAAGTTTGAGCTATATAATGATGAGAAACTGGTGGAGAGACATAGGTTTTACCTGGCGAAGGAGTTTTAAGGAGGGTGATCGTGAATCGTGAATCGTCAATCGTCAATCGTGAATCGTCAATGAGTTGCGAGTGTAGGCTGCGGCTGTTGAAACCCATTCACGATTGACGATTCACGATTCACGTCATCGGTGGTCTCTAAGCGGTTAACGTAACTCCAAAAACCGTTTCAAAATTCCGTTTCAGTTTCTCCTTTACTTCTTCCATGCTTACTTCGTGGCCCAGCTCTTCCTTTAGGGAAGTGACCTTTTTGTTGCGGATGCCGCAGGGGATGATATGATTGAAGAAACCGAGGTCGGTGTTGACATTGAGGGCAAAGCCGTGCATGGTGATCCAACGGCTGCAGCGGACGCCCATGGCGCAGATCTTTCTTGCTTTTTCCGGGATGGCGCTGTCGAGCCATACGCCGGTTTCTCCTGCTGAGCGGCCCGCCACGATGCCGTATCCGGCCAGCGTAAGTATAATGACTTCTTCCAGCGACCGCAGGTAGCGGCCAATATCGGTATAGAATTTTTCAAGGTCGAGGATGGGATAGCCCACCACCTGGCCGGGGCCGTGGAAGGTAATATCGCCGCCGCGGTTGGTATTAAAGAAGCCGATGCCGCGGCGGGTCCTCTCCTCCTCGTCTATCAGCACATGCTCCATCTTGCCGCTCTTGCCCAGCGTATACACGGGAGGATGCTCCACGAACAGCAGGTAGTGCCTTGTAGCCGGCGCTTCAGCTATGTGTCCGGCCACAGGACTGTAAACCGCCGCCTTGGCCTCAAGGTTCCGCTTCAGCAGCCCCTCCTGGTAGTCCCATGCCTCCTTATAGCCCATCGCCCCCAGATCTTCAAATGCCACGAGTTGTTTTTCCATTGTAGGCAAAAGTAGGGACGATAACCGATAAGAGACCACCGATGACCGAGGACGATAACCGTCGACCGTTAACCGACACCAACAACAGATAGGCGGCCGCAGGTCAGAGGATCGGTGGTCGGTGGTCGCTGATCGGTTATCCGCCTCTCTCTAATCGTTAAGCCTGTATTTTTGCATGTTTATGGTTACGGACGAAAAGAACATCGACGAAGCAAACGACGAACTTTACCAGCGGTTCCAGTTTAATGCAGATAAGGGACAGGAGCCCTTCCGCATCGACAAGTTCCTGATGAACCGAATTGAAGGAGCTACGCGCAACAAGCTGCAGCAGGCCATCAACGCGGGACTGGTGCTGGTGAACAACAAGGAGGTAAAGCAGAATTACAAGGTAAAGGCCTACGACCAGATCGTCATCTACTCCGACCTTTCCCCCGAAAGCAGCGAGATCATCCCCCAGAAAATGGACCTGAACATCGTGTACGAGGACGAGGACCTGATGGTGATCAACAAGCCTGCGGGACTGGTTGTGCATCCCGGCAGCGGCAATTACTCGGGCACCCTGCTCAACGGCATTGCTTATTATTTACAGCAGCAAAACCCCGGCATTTCGGAAGATACCCTCCCCCGCTTCGGGCTGGTTCACCGGATAGACAAGAATACCAGCGGCCTGCTTGTCCTGGCCAAGCGCGACAAGGCCATGCGCCACCTCGCCAAACAGTTTTACGACCACACCGTTAAGCGCCAGTACCTGGCCCTGGTTTGGGGCGATATGCAGAACGACAAGGGAACCGTCATTGCCCACGTGGGCCGCAACCTCCGCTTCCGCAAGCTCTTCGAGGCTTATCCTGAAGGCGACCACGGCAAGGAAGCCATTACGCACTACGAAGTAGTAGAGCGCTTCAACTACGTCACGCTCGTCAGTTGCATCCTCGAAACCGGCCGCACCCACCAGATACGCGTTCACATGAAACACCTCGGCCACCCCCTTTTCAACGACGATTTCTACGGCGGCGACAAGATTGTAAAAGGCACCATCTACAGCAAATACAAACAGTTTGTCGACAACTGCTTCGCCCTCTGCGCCCGCCAGGCCCTGCACGCCAAAACCCTCGGCTTCATCCATCCCTCCACCGAAAAAGAAATGTTCTTCGAGACGGATCTTCCTCCCGATATAAGCCAGGTGATTGAAAAG
>DASWNB010000071.1:0-3931 GCA_036399455.1 Flavisolibacter sp.
ACCAGCACCTGCAACTGGTGCCCGCAGGCGTGTATGGCGAGCTGTATGTAGGCGGGGCCGGGATAGCCAGGGGTTACCTGAACAGGCAGGAACTGACGCGGCAGCGCTTCATACCGGACCCCTTTGCGAAAGGCGAACGCCTGTACCGCTCGGGAGACCGGGTCAGGCTTTTGCCCAATGGCGAAATGGAATACGATGGCCGTATCGATGAACAGGTAAAGATCAGGGGCTACCGCATCGAGCTGGGAGAAATTGAAAATGCGCTTCTGCAATACCCGGACATCAGTGAAGCACTGGTGATGGCCCATGAGAACACCGAGGGTGACAAGAGCCTCGCAGCCTATGTTGTAGGCAAAACCGGGCTCACAATAACAGCATTAAGGGCGTGGTTGAGCGGCAGGCTGCCGGACTATATGGTGCCTTCTTATTATATAGAGCTCGAGCAGTTCCCGCTGACCTCCAACGGCAAGATCAACAGGAAGGCACTCGCGGCACTAAAAGGCCAGGGCATGTCTACCGGAGTGGAGTACATAGCACCGCGCAATGAAATGGAAGAGAAAATGGCCCTTATCTGGCAGGAAGTGCTGGGAAAGGAACGCATAGGAGTACGCGAGGGCTTTTTTGAGCTGGGCGGCGATTCCATTAAGGTGCTGCGCATGATCAGCAGCCTGCAAAAGACGCTTGACCTGAAAGTTCCCGTGGCTGACGTATATAAGAACAATACCATTGAAAAGCTGGCGCTCCACATTGCCCGCACACAAGGCGAAATAAACACCAGGGCCCGCGAGTCGGGCAAGGCTGAAATGGAAGTAAGGGCAGGCATAGAGGAACTGAAGCAGCGCATACTCTCTTCAAACCTGGTAGCGGATAAGGAGAACATCGAAGACATTTACCCGATGAGCCCCATCGAGACCGGCATGGTGTTCGGCACCCTGATGAGCCAGGCTCCCGGCGTTTATCACGACCAGTTCGTATATAAAAAGACTTTCCACGATTTTAATATAGAAAGGTTCACCCGTGCCCTCGAGCTGCTGGTGGATAAGCATTCCATCCTGCGAACGGCCTTTAACATAAAGGACTATGGCGCGGAGGTCCAGGTCGTCTATAAAAAGATCGGTGTATCTGTTCATCATATGGACCTGGCAGACCTGGATGCTGCCGCACAACAAACAGCCGTACTCGATTACCTGCGATCGGAGCTGGAACATCCCTTTGACGTATCCAGGGCCCCGCTGTGGAGAATGACCGTATTCAATTTTGGGAATGAGGAGCACGGGTTCGCCTGGCAGTTTCACCATGCCATCATGGACGGATGGAGCAATGCTTCTTTTATTACGGAACTGAACAACGTGTACCTGAAGCTGAAGGAAGCCCCCTCCTACCACCCCGGAAAACTGAGGTCGGACTATAAGGATTTTATCATACAGCATGAGGTTGACAGAAGGGATGAACAGGTAAGGGAATTCTGGAAGCAGGAGCTATCCGAACACACACGCCTGGACCTCTTCATGGAAGAAGACGAACTGAAGGAATACTCGTACACGATAGACCATGACCGCGTACAAAAGCTGAAAAGCGCCGCCGCCGGCATGAACATCACCGTTAAGGCCCTTTCCTTCAGCGCCTTTCTGCAGGTGCTGAAAGTGATGAATTACGGCAGTGAGATCGTTGTGGGCCTCGTGACCAATACAAGGCCTGTGGCCGAAGATGCGGATAAGATACTTGGCTGCTTTCTCAATACGATACCTTTTAAAACGATCATCGGCAAGGATGTGCCCTGCGCAGACTTTGTCGCGGGCATACAGCAAAAGCTGGTAGAGCTTAAGAGGTTCGAGAACCTGAGCATGGCGGATATAGCCATGATGCTTCACCAGACCTCCAATGCCGGGAACCCCTTCTTCGATGTACTTTTCAATTACATTGATTTCCACGTGTACAATGCCGTGCAGCAGGAAGTTCCGGAGAGCGCCGGAGTAAAGGGTGCTGCCGCAGCCGGCCTGTTCAGCCAGGAACGGACGAATACCTATTTCGACTTCAACATCAATGCGAAGGATGATTTTTATACCCTGCGCCTCCGGCTGACCAAAAAAATCAAAAGCGGGCTGACACCCGAACGGATAGCAGAATTATATTTTACCATCCTCGACTTTATGACCAGCAGCCCTTCGCGTCCTGTGCACGAAGCAGGTTTCCTTACTGAAAAAGAAAAGCAGTTGCTGGTGGAATTTAACCGCGTAGAGCCTTATTTCCCCCTTGAAAAGAACATCCTCCAGGTTATAGAAGAGCAGGCGCTGGCGCAACCCCGCAAGACGGCCATACAGTTCAACGGGCAGGCCATTGATTATGCTTCGCTCAATGCTACCGGTAATCAACTGGGAAGGTTCCTGAAGGAAAATTACAGCGCAACAACAGACACCCTGTTCGGCGTTATGATGGCCCGCTCCATTACCATGGCGGAAACCATACTGGGTATATGGAAGGCAGGCGGGGCTTACGTGCCCATCGACAGGGATTATCCCGAAGACAGGATCAGGCAAATGATTGAAGCATCGGGGCTCGCAGCGCTGATCATCGACGGCTCCGTTGATGCGGAACATATCAGCAGCATGGACCTGTCCGTCCCGGTGATCCACCTGGACCTGGCCAGGTCTATATTAAAAGAACTGCCCTCGCATAATTTGCCTGCAATTATCGGCGACGAAGACCTGGCTTACGTGATCTATACCTCCGGCTCTACGGGCAAACCCAAAGGCGTGATGATCGAGCACTGGGGGATGATGAACCATATAGGTGCAAAGATCATCGAGATGAAGATCGGTGCCGATAGCCGCATAGTGCAGAATGCGGCACACACCTTTGATATTTCGGTGTGGCAGTTCTTTTCGGCCCTTGTGGCCGGTGGCACCACCGTCATCTATGACAACGATACTATTCTGAACCTTGTAAGGTTTACGGACAGGATCGAACGCGATGGCATTACGGTGCTGGAACTTGTGCCCTCGTATTTTGCCGAAATGCTGGAAGTGCTGGAGCGTACGTCAACGGCACAGCCCTTCTCCAGCCTGCAGGTGCTGATCCTGAACGCGGAGACGCTGATGCCTTCGCTGGTGAGAAGGTGGTTTGCTCTTTATCCGGGCATTCCTATTGTAAATACTTATGGAGCCACGGAAGCTTCGGATGATATATCACACTACATTATGCATACCTGCCCCGACACGCAAACTGTGCCGGTGCTGAAGCGCCCTATACAGCATTTCAAAGTGCATATTGTTGACGAAGGACTCAGGCCCGTGCCTGTAGGCGTCAAGGGAGAGATACTGCTGTCGGGTCCTGCCGTAGGCCGCGGCTATCTCAACGACCCCGGGCGGACAGCACAGGCCTTCCTGGCAGGTCCCCTGAACGGGCTGACCACCGACAAACGCATATACAGGACCGGCGACCTGGGGCGTTACCTGCCGGACGGCACCATGGAGTTCCTGGGCAGAAAGGATACGCAGGTAAAGGTGCGGGGCCACCGTATCGAGCTGGGTGAGATCGAGCTTGCCCTTAACCGGCTGGATGCCATTCGGGAAGGGGTCATCATCGACCGCAGGAATGAAAAAGGAGAGGTTTACCTGGCTGCTTTCTATACTTCGGAAACGGAGGTGGAGACCAGTGACATCAAGGCTTTCCTTAGGGAGAAGCTGCCGGCGTACATGGTTCCCTCCTATTTTGTAAAGCTGGACAGGCTGCCGCTTACGCCCAATGGCAAGGTAGACAGGAAGGCACTCAAGACTTGGGAGATAACCGTCAGGAACGACCAGGACCATACCGCTCCGCAAACCGCGCTGGAGGAAAAGCTAGTAAACCTGTGGAAAGAGATCTTTGATGCGGAAACGATAAGCACTTCGGACAACTTCTTCGACCTCGGCGGCGATTCCTTCAAGGCCAT
>DASWNB010000072.1:0-2885 GCA_036399455.1 Flavisolibacter sp.
CTTTCCAAGGGTGAAAATATTTATATCCGTGGCTTTGGCAGCTTTATTACCAAGAAACGGGCCGCCAAAATTGGAAGGAACATCAAAAAGAACGTGGCCGTCCACATCCCCGAACATTTCATCCCGGCATTCAAGCCTGCAAAAGAATTTGTGGCAGAGGTCAAAAAGACCAGCGCAGTGCAGTAGTTTTGCGAAAATTTTTTTGTGAAGAGACCACAGTGGATCACTGCAGGCATTACGCTCTTATTGGCGGTTGCGCTGTACGCCGGCACGCAGAACCAGTTCTTCGGGCCACCCAAGCCTTTCCGGCCCCAGCCGGGCGATGCCTCCGTGGAACTCACCATAGACAGCCTTCTCCTTCATGTAAAGGAACACCTTACACCCGACCAGGTCACCCGCCTCAACTTCCTGGAGAACAACATTAACCTGGAAAAAGAGCCTGCGGAAAAGCTTCATGCCTACCACCGTTTGGCCAATTTCTGGCGCGATTCCATCCGCATTACCGACCAGCACGAGACCTTCGATCCCTTCGCCTGGTACACCGCCGAGGCAGCGCGGTTGGAAAATTCCGAAAAATCCCTCACTTTTGCAGCCCGTTTGTTCTGGAGCAGCGCAGGGCGCGAAGCCGACGAAAAGAAAAGAAAGTGGAAAGCCCTGCAGGCAAAGGACCTTTTAGAGCGGTCTTTGAAAGTAAACCCGGCGAACGATTCGGTGCGGGTGGAGCTGGGACAGGTATTTGTCTACGGCAACATCGGGGAGCTTCCCATGAAAGGCATAGGCATGATCAGGGAAGTGGCCGAAGAAAAGCCGTCCAACGTATATGCCCAGAAAGCATTGGGTTATGCCAGCCTCAATTCAGGGCAATTTGACAAGGCCATTGAGCGTTTTGAGCGGGTGCTGGAGCTGGAACCTTCAAATCCCGAAACGCACCTGTTGCTGGCCGACATATACGAGAGGACGGGAAAAAAGAAAGAAGCCATTCAATGGTACCGGAAAAGCTTACCCCTGGTGAGCCCGGAGATAAAAAGGGAAGTTGAACAACGGATTCAACAACTTAATAAATAATATTAAAATAGAAACGTAGTATGCCTTGTGGTAAAAAAAGAAAGCGTCATAAGATTGCGACGCATAAGCGTAAGAAAAGATTAAGAAAGAACCGCCATAAAAAAAGGAAATAAATAGGCTCTTTCAATAGTACCGGGGGCAGTGCCCCCGGTAAACTGTTCTTCGGCTGATTGCGCAAAATACCGTTTGCCATCCCATCAATTTGCCCCACTAATTTTTGCCCGAAAAATTACTGCAGCATTACGGTATCAGCATTCAATTAGCATTACCATAAGGATACAGTCAAAAAAGCCTGTAGTAATGTGAACAAGGAACTTATTATCAATTCCACCGCCCTAGGCGTGGAGATTGCGCTGCTGGAAGATAAGAAGCTGGTTGAACTGCATAGCGAAAAGACGGACGCCCGCTTTGCCGTGGGTGATCTTTACCTTGGTAAGGTAAAGAAGCTGATTCCTGGCCTGAACGCCGCATTTGTGGACGTAGGCTACGAAAAGGATGCTTTTTTACATTATACCGATCTTAGTCCCTATGCCCGTTCCATCCTGAAATTTACCCAGCAAGCCATTAACGACAAAAGCCCCGAAGGTTTTGACTTCGGGCAATTCCAGATCGAGCCCGAAATAGTAAAGACCGGCAAGATCAGCGAAGTATTGAACGGCAAGCCCAACATCCTGGTGCAGATACTCAAGGAACCCATCGCGGCCAAAGGCCCCCGCCTGAGCTGCGAGCTTTCCCTGCCCGGACGTTTCGTGGTGCTCACCCCCTTTAACGACATTGTAGCGGTATCCCGGAAGATCCATTCCGCCGAGGAAAGAAAACGGCTGCAAAGGATCGTGGAATCCATCAAGTCAAAAAACTTCGGGGTGATCGTACGCACCGCCGCCGAAGGAAAGAACACGGCGGAACTCCACGAAGACCTTTCCGAGCTCACCGCCACCTGGAAAACCATCCAGAAGAACCTGAAGGGCGGCATGGCACCGCTGAAGATCCTGAGCGAGCAGACAAAGACCACCAGCATCCTCCGCGACCTGCTGAACGAGGATTTCAACCGCGTGGTCATTAACGACAAGAACATCTACACCGATACGCGGAATTACATCCAGCGCATCGCCCCCGAAAAGGCGGACATCGTTACCCTGCACCAGAACGGCACCCCCATCTTCGACCAGTACGGCATCACCAAGCAGGTGAAAGGCTCCTTTGGCAAAACGGTGAACCTCAACAGCGGCGCTTACCTCATCATCGAGCACACGGAAGCCCTGCACGTAATAGACGTGAACAGCGGCTACAAGAGCGTGGGCAACAACCAGGAGCAGAACGCCCTTGAGACCAACCTCGAAGCGGCTGAGGAAATATCCCGCCAGCTTCGCCTCAGGGATATCGGCGGCATCATCGTGGTGGATTTCATAGACATGAAGCTGCCCGAGAACAAGAAAAGGCTGGTGGAGAAGATGGAGGAGTTCATGCGTCCGGACAGGGCCAAGCACGCCGTGCTGCCTATTTCCAAGTTCGGCCTGATGCAGATCACCCGCCAGCGGATGAAGCCGGAAATGAACATCAACACCCAGGAAGTGTGCCCCAGTTGCCAGGGCACCGGCAAGATCTCTTCAGCCCTTATCCTGGAGGACGAGATCGAAAAGAACCTGACCTATCTTATCACCCACAGCCACAACAACCTGACCGTTGTGGTGCATCCCATCCTGCATGCCTACCTTACCAAGGGCTTCTTCTGGAACTCCAAGGTGGCCAAATGGAAAAGGAAATTCAAACAAACCATTACGGTGAAGGAAGACACCAACTACCACCTCACCGAATTCCGC
>DASWNB010000073.1:0-2295 GCA_036399455.1 Flavisolibacter sp.
GAAGTAAACCTTATGCCGCCTTCCGTGGGATTAACGGGAGCCGTAAAAGCCCTGCCAAAATAAGGAAGGAAGCTTGCCAGCGTATCTTTCGACACCACCAGCTCATATTCGGATGTCAGGAAGCGGCTGCCGCCAACCGAAGGCATGACTGTCTGGGGCTTGAATATATAGTTACCGGACTCTACAAGGGTCTTGACCTCACCTGCCTCGGCCTTTTGCGCCCCGGCCTGTCCAAAGGCCAGGACAGCCGCTATAAACAGGAAGGTTTTCAGGATATGTTTAAAGTTTTTCATTGATCTGTTGTTTGCCCTTCAGGCTCAAACGTTATACCATAGGTCGTTTGCGGGGTAAGTTTAACGAACGATTACCGCCAATCGACCACCGGTTACCGGGGATAACCGCCAGGAGACGACCGGCTACCGAAGGTGGCGATTCGTTCAACGGTTATCGGTCATCGGTTATCGTCCTCACCTATAAGATTCCTTCTGCAATTCCTTGTTGATCGTCACACCGGCTTTGGCGCCTTCGGCGGCTGCTACTACTACGAAATGCATGTCCTTATCGGCGTCGCCGGCAATGTAGAGGCCGGGAGTATTGGTCTGCTGGAGGCGGTTGGTGACTGCCACGCCTTTTTTGCTCATCTCGCAGCCAAAGGTTTCGGCCAGGTCGCACTGCTGGTGAAAGCCGTTTACAAAGAAGAGGGCGTCACAGGGCTGTTCTTCGCCGTTGGTGAAGATGATCTTTTCCAACTGTCTATCGGTGCCCTGGAGGCGGGCAATGGGAAGCTGTACCACCTTGATGCCGTTGGCGTCCAGCTTTTCGCGATGGGAACGCTTCACGTTATTTTTCCCGTCGGTGTACAGGGTTACGTGGGGGCTCCAGGTTTTAAGCGAGAGGGCCAGTTCCCAGCCTTCCTTGTTGCGGGCGTAAACGCCCAGCACTTTGTCGCGCACCTCCCAGCCATCGCAATAAGGGCAGTGAAAAACAGAGTGGCCGTACATCTCTTTCAGTCCCGGCACTTCGGGCACGTTGTCGGCCACGCCGGTGGCTATGAGAAGTTTTTTGGAGAAGTACTGTTCCTTATTTTCATCGGTAACAACGAAAATGCCTTCATCGTTCCTTCGGGCGTTTATAACTTTTTTCTCTATCAGCCTCACGTCGTATTTGTCCACCTCCGTGCGGCTGATGCTGATGAATTCGGGGGGAAGGATATCGTCGCGGGTAAGGTAGTTGTGCATCCCATGCGACCAGCGGTTGCGGTACTGCCCGGTATCGAAAAGCAAAACCTTCCTGCGGCAGCGCCCCAGCACAACAGCAGCATTCAGCCCCGCCGGTCCGCCGCCTACTATTATTACATCCTGCAGATCCATTTCCATTTGTTTTGAGTACTCGTTACAAACATGATGCTAGGGAGGTTTCCTGTTCGTGGTTTGTGGTTTCTTGTTGGGCCGCCTGTAGAGGCAGAGGCAATACGGATGTGGGAATTTGGAATTTGGCGGAAGGACTGTGTCTAAAGAACCTGGAACAAGAGAGTGAAACCAGAAACAAGCTCATTCTTTCCACAGAAAAACAGTTGAATCTTTTCTCAAAGCAAGGTTTTGGCTGAATTGCTGATTGAGAAGAACACGGAAGAGGTTTACGTTGGAGAGGCCGTCGTAGAAGCCGGAGTAATTTTTAGAAGGAAGATAGATGGCGCTGAGGTTCATGAAATAAAGGCTGCGGTCCTGCTGCTGGCGGTAGCTCCTGAAGCCGTGGTCGCTCACAAGGATGATGATGGGAGGAGCGGGGGAGTTCTTCATGATACGGTCCACCAACTGGAGGATGCGGTCATTGCAATAGCGGAGGTATTGCACGTAATTGGATTTGTTATGGCTGCCTTCGCCAGTCAATTCTTCAAAGGGCAATTCGCGGCCGCTGCTGTCGAAGTAGTAAGGATAGTGGGGCATCATGAGGTGGGCATATACCAGCTTTGGGAAGGAAAGGCGTTGCGCCGCCAGCTCTTCGGTTTTGGAAAGGATTGCCCGGTTGTTGTGCAGGTGCTCGTAGGTGACGGGTTTTAAAAGGGCGTCCAGTTTCAGCTTGCCTGTCAGCAGGTCTGCACGAAGGTCGCTTTCCACGCGGCTGAGCAGGGTTTGGGAGGTGATGAACCTTGTTCCCGAAGGCAGGAAGCCGTTCCGCCTGAAGGCAGGCGCTTCACGGAAGTCGAAGATGGAATGATTGAAAAAGCGGTAGCCCTGCTTTTGAAGAAAGCCTACAACAGAGCTGTTGCCGATCAGGTTATAGCAATGATGGATG
>DASWNB010000074.1:0-7242 GCA_036399455.1 Flavisolibacter sp.
TACTACCGCCACAAGGAAGCCATCATCCCCATGCTGGGCCTCGGCTACAAGGACATTACGTTCTCCTTTACCTACGACGCCACCATCTCCACGCTGAAGAACTATAACGGCAGCCGCGGCGCCTTCGAGTTCTCCCTGGTAAAACAGGGCGTCCTCAACTCCAGCACCGGCAGGGTGACGCCGTGCCCGACGTTCAAGAGCTATTAGGTGAATGGTCAATGATGAATGGGTCGCTTACGAAGGTAGATGCTGTTTTTAGCAGGCAGTCTTTTCTTCTAATATTCAATAATCAATGTTCAATTCTCAAGGGGTCTCCGAATTGGAAACTCCTTGAGAATTGAACATTGGGCGTTGAATATTGAATATTTTAATAGCCTGCGGCCCAAATAACTGCCTTCTAAAAAAAAGAGCATCTGCCTTCGTAAGCGACCCATTCACCATTGACCATTCACCATTCACGAATTTTGTCGACTTTTACACTCAAATGGACCTCATCCAATGATTATACTGGAACAAAACAATACCGTTGTTGCGCACCTCGATGCTTTCCGCAGGATAGTGGGAGAGAGCTATGTGCTGGTGGACGAGGAAGCGCTGGATAATTATGCGCATGATGAAACAGAGGACCTTCACTACCTGCCCGATGTGGTGGTGAAGCCCGGCAGCGCCGAAGAGATCAGCGCCATACTGAAGATCTGCAATCAATACAGGATACCCGTTACGCCCCGCGGGGCCGGTACGGGACTGAGCGGCGGCGCACTGCCCCACCTGGGCGGCGTGCTGCTGTCGATAGAGCGGCTGAACAGGATTATTTCCATCGACGAACGCAACCTGCAGGTAGTAACCGAATCAGGCGTGATCACCGAAGTGCTCCAGGACGCCGTTAAGGCAAGAGGATTGTTTTACCCGCCCGATCCCAGCAGCCGCGGCTCCTGCATGATAGGAGGGAACATTTCCGAGAACAGCGGCGGCCCCAAGGCCGTAAAGTACGGTGTGGTAAAGGATTATGTGCTGAACCTTGAAGTGGTGCTGCCGACCGGTGAGATCATCTGGACCGGCGCCAACGTGCTGAAGAACGCTACGGGATACAACCTCACACAACTGGTGGTGGGCAGCGAAGGAACGCTGGGCATTGTTACGAAAGCCGTGCTCCGCCTTCTGCCTTTCCCGAAGCATGACCTGCTGATGCTGGTGCCTTTCCAGTCGGCCGAGAATGCCTGTGCTGCCGTAAGCGCCATCTTCATGGCGGGCTATACGCCCAGCGCCATGGAGTTCATGGAAAGAGATGCCATCGAGTGGTCCATGCGCTATATCGACAACTGCATTGTTCCCATGCACGATGATGTGCAGGCTCACCTGCTGATTGAAGTGGACGGTAATGATATGGATACGCTGATGAAAGATATGGAAGGCATTTCCGAAGTGGTGATGCAGTTCGGCGCAGGCGAAATACTTTTTGCCGATGATGCCCAGCAGAAAGCGGAGCTGTGGAAGCTGCGCAGGAGAGTGGGCGAAGCTGTGAAATCGCATTCCGTTTACAAGGAAGAAGATACGGTGGTGCCCCGCGCCGAACTGCCCGTGCTGCTGAAAGGCGTGAAGGACATCGGCGCCCGCTACGGCTTTAAGTCCGTATGCTATGGCCATGCGGGTGACGGCAATCTTCACGTAAACATCATCAAGGGCGATCTTACCGACGAGCAATGGAACGGCTCACTCAAGGAAGGAATACGCGAGATCTTCGAGCTCACAAAAAAGCTGGGCGGCACCATCAGCGGCGAGCACGGCATAGGACTGGTGCAGAAGGAATACCTCCCTATTGTGTTCGATACGGTACAGATGAACCTGATGAAAGAGATCAAACGCATCTTCGACCCCAACAATATATTAAACGCAGGTAAAATATTCGACTAAGAGGTTTGAAACAATAGATTCCGGTACGCCTCCGTGCAATTTCGGAAATTTGTGCTCGTTAAGAGGAGATTAACCGCCAGGACGCAAAGACGCGAGGATACACTTAGATTTTGGTTGTCGGTGGTCTCTAATCGGTTATCCCTTAACGGCTCACAACAGCCTAAAAAAACACCTTACGGGAGATAAATCATATGAAACGGATATTGGCGATAATGTCGCTGCTTTTCCTGGCGGCGCAGGGATTTGGGCAGGAAGAAGAACAGGAAAAGAAAAAAGGCTTTCAAAAGGAGAAGCTCTTTTTTGGAGGAAACTTTGGGCTCAGCTTTGGCGATTACACCATCATTAATATTTCACCCCAGGTGGGCTACCGCTTCAACAACTACCTGGCAGCGGGAATGGGCATCAATGCGCAGTATGTCAGCAGCAAGGAAAGGACCTTCTCCGGCGACCCTTACCGAAAAATCTCGCAGGGCGTGGCGGGGCTGAACGTATTCGGGAGGGTTTATCCCCTCCGCAACATCATGCTCCAGATCCAGCCTGAAGGCAATTATACATTCGGCAAACAGGTATTCTACAATCCCAGGGAAGAATACAAAATTGACGCTGAGATCGTTCCCAGCCTGCTGGCCGGCGGCGGCGTGGTGCTCCCCTCAGGAAAAAGCGCCTTCATCATAGCCGTATTCTACGACCTGCTCCAGCGCGACCGCTCACCTTATGGCGATAAGCCGTTTATAAGCTTTGGATATAATTTCGGATATTGAGAGAAGCTGTTAGCCTATGGCTGTTAGCTGTTGGCCTGTCCACGTACAGCCTACCGGCAGCAGGTCTATAACATGAATTTGTGTAGAATGCTTATCGCTTCGCTGCACTGCTAACAGCCAACAGCTAACAGCCATCAGCTTTTCCTGGGTCATCCCTCTTCTCCTGAAACCAAATAAGCAATTACCTCCTCCGGACTATCCAGTACGATCAGCTTTTCCTCTAACCCTCCGTAAAGGAAGCCTTCGGAGGAAAGGAATTTCAGGTGCTCTAAAAGGTGGTTGTAAAAGCCGCCGGAGTTAAGGATGAAGATCTCCTTATCGTGTATGGAAAGCTGGTTCCAGGTAAGCATTTCAAATAATTCATCGAGCGTGCCGAAGCCGCCCGGAAGAAAGACAGCCCCGTCACAGAGCTCGTACATTTTTCTTTTGCGGATGTGCATATCCTCCACCACTACAAGCTCGCTGATGTTCTCGTGCTGGTGCTCCCAGGAGATCAGCACCTGCGGTATCACCCCACGCACGATGCCTCCATTGTTCATCACCGTATCGGCGGCTACGCCCATAAGGCCGTTCCTTCCGCCGCCATATATCAGCTCCACCTGGTGCGCGGCAAGTATCTTTCCCAGTTCTTGCGCATGCTGTGCGTAAAGCGGGTTGTTTCCCGTTTTGGAGCCACAGAATATGGCCATCTTCCCGATCTTCTTCATAACGCAAAAGGAAAACAAATTTCTCTATCTTCAAAAATTACTGATGTTTGCATCATATTGCTGACAAAAATTTAACCCATGTCGCCAGTCCTGCTATTCTCCTTTGTTATCGGGTATTTCGTGCTGCTGCTTATAGTAGCCTATTATACTTCGCGGAATGCCAACAACGAATCATTCTTCATCGGCAACAAAAACTCTAACTGGATGCTGGTGGCTTTTGGCATGATCGGCACCTCGCTGAGCGGTGTGACCTTTGTAAGCGTGCCGGGCGCTGTAGGCAGGCCGCTGCCGGGCGGCGGCTTCGAAGCCTTTACATATTTCCAGATCGTCCTGGGCTATGTCATCGGCTACCTCATTATCGCTTTTGTACTGTTGCCGCTGTATTACCGGCTTAACCTTACCTCCATTTATAACTACCTGAGCAAGCGCCTCGGTTTTTTTTCGTACAAGACCGGCGCTTCGTTTTTTATTCTTTCCCGAACTCTGGGCGCAACGGCCAGGCTGTACCTGGTGGTGGCCATCCTGCAGGGCGCCATCCTTTCCAGCTTCGGCATTCCCTTCTGGGTCACCACGCTCATCATCCTGCTGATGATCCTTCTTTATACCTATGAAGGCGGCGTAAAGACCATCGTCTGGACCGATACCCTGCAAACCACCTGCATGCTGGCGGGACTGGTGATCTGCGTGATCTATATCCTCAAATCCATGAACATCAGCTTTGGCGAAGGTGTCAATGCGCTCCAGAGCAACGGCTTCACCGATCTTTTCGTGATGGACCCGAACAGCAAGCTTTTCTTTGTGAAGCAGGTACTGGCCGGGGCCTTTATCACCATCACCATGACCGGTCTTGACCAGGAAATGATGCAGAAGAACATCAGCGTACGGACGCTGAAGGATTCGCAAAAGAACATGCTTACCTTTTCGGTGATACAGGCCGCGGTGGTGCTGCTTTTCCTTTTCCTGGGCGGACTGCTGTACGTTTACTCTACAAGCCTGGGCGGACAGTACACAACGGTCATGGAGAACGGCAAGGAAGTAACCAAATTCATGCTCGATGGCAAGAACGTGCTGGGCGACCCGCTGTTCCCCACCATTGCATTGGGCGAAGGCATATCACCCATCATATCGGTCATCTTTATCATTGCGCTGATCTCCGCCCTGTTCCCCAGTGCGGACGGCGCCATCACGGCGCTTACTTCTTCCTTTTGCATAGACATACTGGGCCTGAAGCGCCGCGAGGACTGGACCGACAAGCAGAAGCACCGCATCCGCAAGAACGTGCACCTGGTTTTTGCCGGCGTATTCCTGCTCTTCGTGATGATCTTTAAATGGATCAACAGCTCCAGCATGATCGGTGTGATACTGAAAGTGGCTACCTATACTTACGGGCCCCTGCTGGGACTTTTCGCTTTTGGCATATTGACGAAGAGGGCCGTTAAGGACCGCTGGACGCCCGTGGTGGCGATAGCGGCCCCGGTCATCTGCTTCTTTATAGATAAATTCCAGAAAGAGATATTTGGCAAATTCGAGATAGGGCTGGAGCTCATTATCATCAACGGCCTGCTCACCTACCTGGGACTGCTGCTGATTTCAAGATCGGCTTCACCCGCCGAAATAAAAGAAATGGAACAACGATGAACTTCCCCGATCCCGCCATACAGGAATACTCAGAGAAATATACCACACCGGAGGACCCGCTGCTGGCCGAAGTGGCTGAGTTCACCCGCAGGACCCATCCAAAGAGCCAGATGCTCAGCGGCCATCTGCAGGGCAAATTCCTGGAAACGCTCAGTTGTTTGATGCGTCCGAAAAGGATCCTGGAGATAGGAACTTTTACCGGGTACAGCGCCTTATGCCTGGCAAAAGGACTGGCGGAGGACGGCATTTTGCATACGATCGAGCTGCGCGAAGAGGACGCAAAGACCGCCCGGGGCTTTTTTGAGCGATCTTTTTCGCGGGATAAGATAATTTTACATATCGGTGAAGCGTTGAAGATCATCGGTGAACTGACCGATTCGTGGGATATGGTTTTTATAGACGCAGACAAGGAGAATTACATCAATTATTTTAACCTTGTTTTGCCCATGTTAAAGCCTAATGGGGTTATTTTAGCGGATAACGTGCTCTTTCACGGCCAGGTGTTGGAAAAGGAAATAAAGAACAAAACGGCGCGTGCCATCCAGTCTTTCAATGATCACTTGCTCGAACGGACCGATGTGGAAAGACTGATGCTGCCGGTGCGCGATGGATTATACCTGGTTAGAAAGAAGGCTGTTAGCTATTAGCTGATAGCTGTTAGCAGTTCAGGATTGGCGAGAGAGATACTGCTCTTATCAATATTCCTGGATGTGCTGCCTTTAGGTGAACGTGCACAAGCCAACAGCTAATAGCCAACAGCCAATAGCCATAAAAAAAATCCACATGAAAAAACTGAAGCTGCCGTTTGTACTGTGCCTGTTGCTGGCAGGGCAATCCCTTTTTGCGCAATCTTCCGAGGTCGTCAGGAACTACATTGCCACTTTCAAGAACATTGCCATCGAAGAAATGAAGCGCACCGGGGTTCCCGCCTCTATCACCCTGGCGCAGGGCATCCACGAAACCGGTGCCGGCCAAAGCCAACTGGTGATCCGCTCCAACAACCACTTCGGCATCAAATGCAAGAGCGACTGGAAAGGTGAAAGCGTATCGCATGATGACGATGCCCGCGGCGAATGCTTCCGCAAATACACCTCCCCCGAGGAATCCTACCGCGACCATTCCGACTTCCTGAAGAACCGCCCCCACTACGCCGCACTCTTCAAGCTCGATCCCACCGATTATGAATCATGGGCCTGGGGACTGAAAAAAGCAGGCTACGCCACCAATCCCAAATACCCGCAGATCCTCATCAAGCTTATAAAAGATTACAACCTGCAGGAATACACGCTGATTGCACTGGGTGAAAAAGCTCCCGGCAATGACGTGATCTGGGCCGCCAATACTACTAATGAAAGCAACAACCCGGCAAAGGCCGAAGAGCAGCCGGAGCTTCCCGAAGTTCCCCGCCCTTCCTATCCTTCCGGCGTTTTCCGCATCAACGAGGCCAACGTGGTTTTTGCAGCAAAAGGCACTTCCTTCCTGGCCCTGGCCGAGCAGCACAACATCCCGCTGGCCCGCCTGTTCGAGTTCAACGACATGGCCGCTGTTGAAGAAGCGGAGCAGGACCAGTTGGTATTTCTCCAGCGCAAGAGAAAAGCAGGCGCCTCGGAGTTCCGCGTAATAAGCAGGGGCGAAACCCTTCACGCTATTGCGCAGGCTGAAGGCATAAGGATGGAAAGCCTGCTGGCTTATAACTTCCTGAAGCCCGGCATGCAGCCCCGCGCCGGTGAAAAGATCTACCTCCAGCGCGAAGCGCCGTCCATGCCCCAACTGGCAGGAGCGGAGCCTCAAAGGACGGCAGATGCCGATATAACCGCCGCGGACCAGTACACTGTTCACGTGGTGCAGCCAAAAGAAACCCTTTATTCGATCACAAGAAAATACTCGGTATCAGTGGATGAACTGGTAAAGTGGAATAACTTGCCTTCTTCTGACCTGAGGACAGGCCAGCAATTGCGTATCAACAAAAAATAGCCATGTCATCCGTTAAAGTCCACGACAAGACCTTCGAGATCTACCTTTCAGAAGAAACCATCCAGCAGAAGATCAGCGAGCTGGCCGCAGCCATCAACAGGGATTACGAAGGCAAGCGTCCGCTGTTCATCGGGATACTGAACGGCTCTTTCATGTTCGCAGCCGACCTTTTCAAGTACCTTACCATAGATGCAGAGATCAGCTTTATCAAGCTCATTTCCTACAAGGGTACCAGGTCGACAGGCAACGTT
>DASWNB010000075.1:0-3541 GCA_036399455.1 Flavisolibacter sp.
TTAACAGTGAATGCGTTGAATAAGTACCTCGAGTTGAAGAACAGGCAATCGATTTAAGTTTCAGGTGAATTAACCGCCAGGACGCCAAGACGCGAGGGCATCAAGCAAACTCGCAAAGGATCAGAGGCAGGTAACGACCGGTCACAGGAATGCTTCTCTTCTTGCTTCTTTCCCGCTTTCTGCGGGACAAGTGCGGCCTTGCGTGAAATATCCTGGCGCCTTGGCGTCCTGGCGGTTAATTCAATCATAATCCAGAAACGGCATAGTTTTGCCGTTCATGCAGGAACAAAACATCTACGAACTGGGACAGGTTCTTTTGATAGACAAGCCGCTGCGCTGGACTTCCTTTGATGCGGTGCGGAAGGTGCGTAATCTTACACGTACAAAAAAGGTGGGTCATGCGGGTACGCTCGATCCGCTGGCTACCGGCCTTCTCATTATCTGTACCGGCAAGTTCACCAAGAAGATCAACGAATACATGGCCCAGGAAAAGGAATATACCGGCACCATCACTCTCGGCGCCATTACTCCCACCTACGACCTGGAAAGCGAGCCGCAGGATTTTAAAGATTGTTCCCACATCACTCCAGCCCAACTGGAGGAAGCCACCAAAATATTCACCGGTCCCATTCTCCAGACGCCTCCCATCCACTCCGCCATAAAAAAAGAAGGCAAGCGCGTATATGAGCTGGCCCGCAAGGGCATAGACGTAAAGCTCGAGCCCCGTCCCGTCACCATCTCCGCTTTCGAAATTGTAAAATTCGAGCCGCCTGTCGTGCACTTCCGCGTAGCCTGCTCCACCGGCACCTATATCCGCAGCCTGGCCAACGACTTCGGCGCACACCTCGGCTGCGGCGGCTATCTCAGTTCCCTCTGCCGCACCCGCATCGGCCCCTTCCTCCTTAGCGATGCGTTAAGCCTGGAACAATTCGAAGAGCAGGTGAGGAAGGAAGGGACGAGTAATTAGCTGCAAGCTTCTGACTGCAAGCCTGGTGCATGTTCAACCGATGCGAATTTCGTTATTAAGAAGATTTTATTTAACCGCCAGGACGCCAGGACGCAAGAATAGCACAAAGATGAAGCAAGGATGAAGCAACCTTTAAGTAATTTACCTCTGGTAAGGTAATGCTTCGGTTGTCGGTCATCGCTCCCCGGTCATCCACTCGCAGCTTCTCTCTTAAAACGGATAATCTATACCAAATTGCAACTGCCCCGTGCTGTCCGTGAACCACTGTGGGCCGGGCTTGTCAAGGCTTGGGTTCTTGATCTTGAAAGCGTAGTCGAGGCGGATCTTCAGGAAGCCGAGGTCGAGGCGGAGGCCGGTGCCTGCACCGATGGCAATGTCGTGCCAGAGGCGGCTGAAGCGGAATTCCTCGTTCTCTATGGTAGGGTCGTCGCGGAGGAACCATACGTTGCCTACATCGGTGAACAGGGCGCTATTGATGATCCAACCCTGGAAATTAGCCACATAAAAGCGGTACTCGAAATTGCCTTCAAGCTGTATATCGCCAAAGCGGTTCGGGGTTTCATTCTTATCAAAGGGGGCGATCATCGAACCCGGCCCCAGCTTTCGCAGGCCCCAGGCCCTCATGCTGTTGGGGCCTCCTGCATAGTATTGCCGGAAGAAGGGGAGGTAGAAGTTGATGCTGTCCTTTGCAAACCGGGGCACGCCAACGCCTATGCCGCCGAATACCCTCCAGGCAATGGCCGTGCGGCGGATGGTGTGCGTACTCCTGTACTCCACGTCGGCCCTTGCAAAGCGGTACAGGTTGCTGTCGAGGAAGCGGGAGCGGAAAAAGCCGGTCACGGGGCCGGAAAGCTCAAGGCTGGTCCTGAAAACATTGGTAAGGTTCTTCCGGGGGGCGCCTGCCCTGGTGTAGTTGCCGATAACGGAAGAGATAAGTCCCGTATTGAATATATACCCGTACGAAGCGTTCGTGCCGATGAGATCATACAGCCCGGGCCCGGGAATCAGGTAGTTATATTCCACGTTGGGAAAGCGGATGCCCAGCAGCTTGTTCTTCCAGTTGAACTCATAGCCCATAGAGGTGTTGAACGTGGTGACGTTGAAGTATTCGATGCGGTCTACATTGCCCACGTTGAAGTTGAGGGAAGTCCTTGCATTCTCCCGGAGGGAACGCGGTACCCAGGTTCTTCTTGGTATCAGGCGGGGAAAGATGATGGAATGGCTGAAGATGGCCTGTACGCTCTGCACCAGGTTCTCACCCTGGGTGGAGCCCAGTTCCGTACCAAAGCGGAAGCTGGTATTGGCCTGGCCTGCCACCCGTGCAAAGTTGCGGTTCTGCATGTTGAAGTTCACCCCCAGTCCCAGAAGCGAGCCCCCGTAGCCGTAGATGAACGTCTGGCCGATATTGCGGCTTCCTTCCAGGTTGGCGCTGAATTTATACTTCTCCGCAGGTGTCAGCTTGATATTGAAATCCACCGTATCGGTTCCCGGCCTCGGGACTTGGTCGATGGTTACCAGGCGCCAGGCGCCCAGCGAGTTGAAGCGGTTGAGTGTACGCAGGTAGTTGCGCTGCACGTACAGGTCGCCCCTGCGGATAAATACGTTTTCCGCCAGTATCTTCGGCTTGAAGCGGTTGAAGTAGGTTACGATATTCAAGCCGCCTGTGTTCTGGAACTGCGGCACATAATCCACGGTATCGGGACCCACATCGGGGTAGATGGTGATGTTGCCGTTGTAGTAGCGCACCAGGTGCGATGTGTCGCGGTTGGCCCGTAATGTCATCTCCACATCGGCCGTGGGGTTCTCGCGGCGCTGCCTCAGGGCTTCTATCAGCCTTGCCTGCTCGATAGGGTCCAGGGTGGGGCGTAGCAGCGCCAGGTCAACCGTGTCCCAGATGGCCAGGATCTCCTCGCTGGTAAAGCGCAGGTAGCCGTTGTTGCGGTAAAGGTCTGCCAGGCGGTCCCTTTCAGCTGCTATCACCGGTTTGGAAAAGGCTTCCCCCTTTTTCAGCAGGCTTTCGTTCTTGGCGTTAAGGGTGATCTGTTGCAGCGTATCGCGGCCGGGACGGGCGCCTACAGTGTCACGGTTCATACCGTACCAGATGGAATCCAGCCGGGTAAGCGTGCCGGGCTGCACATGGAAGTCGATAAAGGTACGGTACTGGTCTTCCACCGTGTCGATGCGTACCCGGGGGATGATGGTATCGTGATAATATCCTACCGAATTGAGCAGGGCTCTCAGGTAAACGATGGACTTGCCTATGTTCAGGCTGTCGTAAACGGGTGGATTGTCCATGTAGTTGAACAACACCCACTTTTGCACGGTGCGGGGCGGTCTTATGCTGTCGTGCAGTTGCTGTTCCAACTGGGCCGTCAGTTGCTTTCTTTCATCTGTGGTAAATTTGCCCTCCACCTGTACGTTCGTCTTGTACACAAAGGGTGCGGCCGGGTACTTCCGGACGATAACACTGCACGAGGCGAAGAGAAGGGAAAAGGCAACGGCCAGCAGGAGAGAGGCAATAGGGCGTGCTGGTTTCGTTGCTGGAACAAACATATAGTCAATACCGTCTATGCT
>DASWNB010000076.1:0-10122 GCA_036399455.1 Flavisolibacter sp.
AAGCGGCCGGATGGATAAATTGCCTTACCTCACCGTGTTGATTCTCCTGGAATGTGGTACGGAGGTTTTCATGCCGTTCGATCAATGAAGCAAAAGCAGCTTCAAATGCTTTATGGTCCACGCTTCCTTCGAACACGTAAACGCCGGGCATGTTATAGGCGATGTTCGCCTCTTCAAATTGGCTCATTACCCACAACCTGTGCTGGGAGGAGGACAAGGCATAATCCGCTTGTTGCTCTACGGGTTCTATGGTAATAAAAGATGTTCTTGCAGACTGTTCTATCAACCGGGCCTGCTCTTCCAACACCGTCACTTCGAACAGGTTCTTCAGTTCTGTTTTTACATCAAACTCCCTATGTATCCGGCTGGCCAGGCGGGTCGCTCGCAGGCTATGTCCGCCTAAGGCAAAAAAGTCGTCCTTCACACCGACCCTTTCCTTGCCGAGTACCTCCTGCCAGATGGCAGCAAGCTTTTCTTCGGTCTGGTTGCGGGGTGCAATGTATTCTACTGATGAAGATAATACCAGCCCTTCAGGTTCCGGTAAGCGCTTGCGATCCACCTTGCCGTTGGGCATGAGCGGCAGCTCATCCAACTGGATAAAATGCGTCGGGATCATGTAAGCAGGAAGAGACTTTCCAAGTGAAGAGCGCAGCTCCTGCACCTGGATGGCCTGGCTGCTCATAAGGTAAGCCACAAGCTCCTTCTCTCCTGTTGATGTTGTCTTGGCAAGTACAACAGCGGCTTCAATGCTTTGAATGGATTGCAGGGCGTTCTCTATCTCCCCCAATTCTATACGCTGGCCCCTGATCTTTACCTGGTTGTCCTTGCGGCCCAGCAGCTCTATATTGCCGTCGGGCAGCCATCTGCCCAGGTCACCGGTCCTGTACATGCGCTCACCGGGGCGGAATGGATTGGGAACAAACTTCTCTGCTGTGAGTTCGGGTTTGTTCCTGTAGCCTCTTGCCACACCCGGGCTGCTGATGCAGACCTCTCCCACAACACCTGCAGGCACCAGTTGCCCGCCGCTGCCGAGGATATATATCTGTGTATTGGAGTTAGGGCGGCCAACCAGCAGCGGTCCTTCTCCCCTTATTTTGTATGATGTACTGTAGACTGTATCTTCCGTAGGGCCGTACAGGTTTCTCACATCCATTCTTTCGCAATCCAACTGGCGTATGTAGCCGGCGGGGATAGGCTCACCACCCATGGTGAGCACGGAAACATTGCTGAAGTCCACGTTCTCACCCAGCAGAGTGCCCACAACACTTGGGACAGTGTTGATCATTATCCTGTTGCTGGTGTGCAGGTACTTTGGAATATCCATGGCGCTGTGCAGCACACGCAGCTTCTTGCCGATGCTCAGCGTGTAGAATATCTCCATGACCGAAAGATCAAAGCAGATGGAAGCTGTGAGGAAGACCGTATCGAAATCTGAATCGCGGAATGCTTCCATGCACCAGCAGATGTAAGCCACAGGGCTCCGGTGCTCGGCCATCACTCCTTTGGGCTTTCCGGTAGAACCGGAGGTATAGACCACGTAAGCGAGGCTGGAAGGCTGAGGGGCAAAAGGTGTAAGGCTGTCCTTGTTGTATTTATCCGCCTCTTGTTCAAAGCGGCTGAACAGATCTTCGTCAATTACCAGTTTGCATCCGCTGTCGCTGATCATGTAGTCGATGCGGTCCTGGGGATACTCGGGATCGATGGGCACGTAGGCGGCGCCGGATTTGAGTACGCCCAGCAGGGCGATAATGAGTTTTTCGCTGCGCCCAAGCTTCACGCCTATGATGTCTTCAGGTTGAAGTGTGTAGTTGCTCCTGAGGTAATGAGCTAACCTGTTGGCTTGTTCGTTCAGCTCCTTGTAAGTGACTTCCCGCTCTTCGCACAGCACCGCTGTTGCTTCGGGTGTTCTGGCCACCTGATCTTCCACCAGTTGCAGGAAAGATATGTCCTTGGGGTAATCGGCAGCAGTGTTGTTAAGCTCCACAAGCAGGTGGCGCTTCTCTTCTTCACTTAAATAATCCAGTTGCTCAATGGAGACTTCAGGACGAGCCACGGCAGCGCCGATCAGCCGCTCCAGGTGGGCGGCCATGCGCTCGATGGTGGCTCTATTGTAAATATCAGTGTTGTACTCAATGCTGATTTGCAGTCCTTCTGCGGCTTCCACAAAGGCAATAGTGAGATCAAACTTGCTCACCTGCACGTCTGCTCCCTTGTGCACGCTTACATTCAGTCCGCCTGCTTTTTGCTGCTGCTCCGCTGTATGCAGACCAGTGTTCTGGAGGATGACCAGCACATCAAATAAAGGACTGCGGCTCCTGTCGTGCTGAAGATGCAGGTTCTCTACCAGCTCTTCAAAGGGATAGCCCTGATGCGCGAAGGCACCCAGGGTGACTTCCTTTACTTCTTCCAGCAGGTCGCGAAAAGAGGCTTCAGGGTTGAAGCGTGTTCTAAGTGCAAGCGTGTTCAGGAAAAAGCCGATCTGCCCTTCCAGTTCCGCGTGCTGTCTTCCCGCTATGGGTGTGCCGGTGATGATGTCCGTCTGACCACTGTAATGATAAAGCAGCGCCTTTACGGCCGCGAGCAGTCCTATAAACAAGGTGCCGCCCTGCTTCTGGCTCAATGCAGCCAAAGCATTGCCCAGTTCCGAAGGCAGTTGCCTTTCCACCACCGCACCGCTGTAGGTCTTTACACGTGGACGGGCACGGTCAACAGGAAGCTCCAGCACCGGCAGCTCGCCTTCGAACTGCTGGAGCCAGTAGGCTTTGTCATTACTGAACTGCTCACTGCCCAATTGCTCCTGCTGCCAGGCAGCATAGTCCTTGTATTGTATCCTTAATGAGGACAGCGGGTTTTCTGCTCCCCTGCTGTAGGCATCGTAAATCCGGAAGAGTTCCTGCACCAGGACGTGCACGCTCCAGCCATCGCTGATGATATGGTGAAGCACGCAATGAAGCACCCACTTCTGCTCTTCCACTCTCACCAGGGCAGCACGCATCAGAGGACCTGTCGTGAGATTGAAAGCTTCAGCATTGTATCGGGCCATCAGCTCTTTTACTTCTTTCTCCGCATTGCTGCTGTGGCGCAGGTCAATGCAGGAAAGGGAAAAGCCGGAATGCTCCGGCTGCAGGATCACCTGGCGCGGTTCTCCTTCACTGTCCTCAGTAAAGGTAGTCCGGAGACTTTCATGGCGGGTGATGAGGCTGTGGAAAGCCTGGGAAAAAAGCTGTTCGTTCACTTCACCTTCCAGTACAAAGCTCAGAGGGATGTTATACACGGCAGCGGCTTCTTCAAACTGGCTAAGCAGCCAGAGGCGGCGCTGGGAAGAAGAAAGAGGATAATAGTTCCTGTGGGGCAGTGGCTCGATACCCACTGCAGCCTGGCGGGTCTGCTTCAGCAGGAGGGCAATGTCTTCCCTGCGTTCTTTCAGCAGTTCCTTATCCTCGGCAGAAAGGCCCTTTACATTGCCCCGGGCTTTTATGTTCCTGCCCGAATCGTCAAGCGAAAACACAATACCACGGGTCCTGAAGCCAGATAAAATATCCAGAATCTCTTTCATATTCTGAGCGAGTTTTTATATTCAAAATGAGCGTTCATGCAAGATGTGCTTCAGCACAGGTATCCTGCCTGCCCTGCAATAAATTGGCAGCCGGCAGGTGCGTATGCGCCTTGCACGTTAATTGACAGCCATACCATGCCAGGGCATAGATGGCCATTGAGTATAACAAATTGAAAAGACAACTTTTGTCCAACAGGCGCCAGATGGCTGGGACCTGAAAAAATAATCGCATTACCCAGGGAACTGGGTAGTTAAATTCAGACGAAGAGGAGAATAAGTAATACTTGCTCCGTTCCGGGAGAGCACCGCAGGAATGCAAGCACCGATAGCCGGAACGAAAATAAAATACAACCAGAGCATCACGCCTTTGCGAACGGCCTCCTCAGGTACTCCCGCGCAAATATCCGGTGAATATGACCTTGGAAGCGCAGTTCCATAAGACTGATCGCTCATCGCTTAACAAAGGAAAATACCTGTACGCACTCTAACAACTTCCCCGGGCATAAAGCACTGCAGCTTCAATTAATAAGCTAATGCATGGTTAATTGGAAACGCCATTTAGCCGGGGCAACAAGGCAATACTATTAAAATAAATAGTAACTACAAAATATTACTATAAAATATAATTAAACGATAATGCAGGTATCGCATCCGGCTATCCTTCGCTGCTGGAGACATCCAAAAGGTTTCCCCCTACTCCGGTCTGCGCTTCAGGATTAGATCAGCCGCTCCGTTGTTACGGCCGTGAAGTGAAGGGTATGACAAATGAAGAAGGGTGAGGCAAGCCCGATGGAGGCAAAGACATCAGGCTTTATCTATGGGGTTAATCATCCGGGTGGCCGATTGAATATAAGGTTCCCGGAGCTTATTAAGGGTACCTAAAAACAGACGCTGCTGCTATGACAAGTCATTCATCATAAGGTCTATCTTCTCGAACAGTTCGCCCACGCCTACTGCTGCCCAGATAATAAAGATGACAAGGATGATTTTTGCCACAAGCGGAATCGAGAAGCCAAAGCTTTTACGTATAAAGGCATTCACCGGGGGAAGAAAGACAAAAGAAAGAAGAAACAGGAAAACGCCAAAAAAAGGATCGTTGCCCCAAAACATATTCACTACGCCAACTGCCGCAACGGCAAGGCCGAATATCCAACCGGCCACATTTCCCAAAACAGATTTGTTGTTCATGGTTATTTTACTTTAAAATTTATACTGACTTTTTTTCAAAGTGCAAACACATAGTTCCGGCATTCACTCAGTTTTGAAAGTACTTTGAATTACAAAGTAAGTATAAATTCCGTAGATTTCAAAATTTTGATCAACAATTCTGCTGACTTTAACCACAAAGGCCCAAGGACGGGAAGTAACGCAAAGGGATAAGGCGGCTTAGGCTTAAGGTTTAAGGTTTGAGGTTTATGACTCAAGCTCTCCGCTGCCGGAAAAGAACAGGTCATGCTGAAATCTCCACACGCTGGCCGGTTCTCATAGCCTGGTAGATGGCCTGGAGGATCTTTACATCCTGCCGCCCCATTTCGCCAGGTACCGGTGTGGGCCGGTTTTCTTTTATAGCCCGGGCGAAATCATCCATCTGGCGGGCCTGCTGGTTGACCTGGGGGAAGTCCATTTCTCCTTTGCTGGTCTTTCCCTTTACTCCCTCGTATACATAGGCAGGCGAAAGCTCCGCCCATCCATTGGCCGCTTCTGCACGCAGGCTGTTCATGTCCTCGGAATAGCTGGTCCTGCACTCGGCGATGATGTTTCCCGGGAATTCCATTTGCCAGGTAAGCCCTTCCTCAACTGAAGGAAATTTATCAGGATTTGTTTTTGGCAGTTCCTGTGCACTCACGGCAACAGGCTCCATCCCGGTAGTATAACGGCAACCCTGTACGCAATAGATACCTACATCCATGAGCGGTCCGCCGCCGGCAAGCTGCTGGTCCAGCCGCCAGCCTTCTACTTCCGCCATGCCATTATCAGCCTTTATCCTGGTGATCTCTCCAAAGGCCTTTTCCCTGCCAACGCGCATCATCTCCAGGTTATAAGGCTCAAAATGCAGGCGGTAACCGATAGACAGCATCCTGCCTGCTTCTTTACAGGCCGCGATCATGCGGTCGCAGTCTTCTACGGTTATTGCCATCGGCTTTTCACAGATAACATGCTTGCCTGCACCGGCGGCCCGGATAACGTACTCGGCATGAAGCGCGTTGGGAAGCACCACGTAAATGATGTCGATGTCGGCATTGTCACGGATGGAATCGAAGTTTTCATAATTATATATGTTCCCGTCCGGGATGTTGTACTTCTTTTTCCATTTCCCTGCCTTATCCGGTGTGCCGGTCACGATGCCTGCGAGATAGCAATGCTCTGTTTCCTGCAGCGCGGGTGCAAGCTGCTCTTCACTGTACGTGCCTAATCCTACCAGGGCAATGCCCAGCTTGCCCTTTGCTTTTTGTGTGTTACCTGCCTGGTCCATTTAGCGTAATTTTGATTAGGCAACTGAAATTTTCATACCATTATCCCCACCGTTGCTCAGCTACCTTCGGCCTTGCGGTTGATGAGCAAAGAACGGCTTAAACCAGTTCCATCCTTATTCACCTTTAGGCCTTCCACCTTACGCCTTCTACTTTACGCCTCGTACAAATCACCCCTCAGATTGTCGCATTCACACCGCTTCGAAGCCGTTTTATGCAACTAAGTTTGCCTTATCAACCGCCAGGTTGATGGAAATAAAAAAGACTATATGCAAAAGATCACTCCTTTCCTCTGGTTCAATGACAATCTCGAAGAAGCCTTAAGTTTTTATACCTCCGTTTTCAAGAACGCTAAAGTGGGGAACGTTGTCCGCTACGGCAAAGCCGGACCCGGCCCTGAAGGCACAGCCATGACGGCCACTTTCGAGCTTGAAGGCCAGCAGTTCATGGCGCTCAACGGCGGCCCCATGTATAGCTTTACCGAAGCCGTTTCCTTCTTTGTGAATTGCGAAACACAGGAAGAAGTGGACGGGTTCTGGGAAAAGCTCTCCGAAGGCGGGCAGAAAAGCAGGTGCGGCTGGCTCAAGGACAGGTTCGGGCTGTCGTGGCAGATCATTCCTACCGCGTTGGGAAAACTGCTGCACGACAAGGACCCGGAAAGATCATCCAGGGTAATGCAGGCCATGCTCAAGATGGACAAGCTCGATATCCAAACCCTGCAGGCGGCATACGACGGACAATAAGCACAGGGCAGTTGAAAGCACCAGATTCATCAACTATAAACAGCAGCTATGCAAAAAGCAATTCCCGCGAAGGATGTAAACGAATACCTGGAATCCCTTCCCGCAAACATGCGTACGGCTCTGGAAAAAGTGCGGAAGGCGGTCAGGACGGCCGCTCCCAGGGCGGAAGAGGTGATCAGCTACCAGATACCTACCTACAAATATTTCGGGGCGCTGGTCCACTTTGCCGCTTTTAAAAATCACTGCTCCTTTTTCGGTGTAAGCAAGAAAACCCTGGCGGCCTTTGAAAAAGAACTGCAACCCTTCACGATCTCCGGCACTACCATCCGCTTCTCTCCCGAGAACCCACTGCCGTCCTCACTCATTCAAAAATTTGTAAAGGTCAGGATGAAGGAGAATGAGGAGAGGCATGCGTTGAAAAAAGTGAGAAAGCCTGAGCTGTTTATTGTTCCTGGTTTATAGTTTAGGGTTTTGGGTTGTTTACCCGCAAAGGTTGCCAGTCACCAATTCCGATTCCCTTCACCTTATGCCTCCGGCCTTCTACCTTCCACCCCTACTGAAGCAGTTCCTTCGGCTTCAGCTCCCCTATCTCCGGCTTGGGAGGAAACTTGGCAGCCAGTGTCTTCACCAGGCTTTCAAGATTGCTCTCGTTTACTTTTTTCTCCTCCCTGGCCTGGGTGTGCAGGCTTAAGCGAAGCAGCACCGGGCGGTGGTCGCTTACATCCTTTATATAGTTGGGAATAGCCTTTTCCGCCGCCACTACGAAATAGTCACCGCGGCCGTAGGTCTTGGCCATTTCCTTTGAAAGAAAAATATGATCGATCAGCGAACTGGGTTTTTTCAGGTAAGAAAAGGCGCCTTCCTTTTCATCGGTTGCACTTAGCGGCAGCATGTCGGGCAGCAAGGTCTTGAAATCCTGCGAGGCAAGGGGAGCATTCAGGTCGCCGCCAATGATCCAGTCGTTGTCGTAGCCGCCGATCTCCTTCATCCGTTCTATGGCTGCGCCGATGATACGGCTGGCCATCCTTCTTCTCTGCGAGCCTTCGTCCATTGCCTTCAGGTGAAGCGGGAGGAAGTTAAAGGCGAAAGGCTCTTTCTCTCCCTGCCTCTGCCTGGTGGCTACCAGGAAAGGCTGTGCCATCCGCGGGAAGATGGGACCTTCCACTGATTCGAGGCCCAGGCCAAGTTCACTGAACTCGGTGCTGTCCGCAAGGAACCAGTCCTTAACGTCGTCAGGCCACTCGATCCTTTTTACGTCCAGCGTTTTGGTATTCCAGAGGACGGTGTTCGCCTGCTTTGAAGGAGGCGCATCCGGCTCGGAACCCAGGCAGTCGTAATCAAGATTGTATTTCTGTTTCAGCATGCGCACCAGCTCCTGCGTGGCTTCTAGGGAAGATTCGCTGAAGCCCCAGATGTCGAGGTTCATGTTCACCACTACTTCGGCTACACGTTCCAGTTTGTCCAGGAAATATTTGTTGAACCATTCTATGTTCCAGAAGCCCACGTCCACGTCGTCGTCCTCGCCCTGGTAGGAATCCACCACTTTTTCAACACCCATTTTATGGGGCGACACGCTTCTGCCCAAACCTCCGAAGAACCCCATGGTAGTGTCCACATCGTTGAACAGCTTCAGCACTTCGGTAGCAGGTTTGGCGTATTCCGGATCGCGGCTCCGCTGCTCCAGGTGAGCGGCAATGGCGGAAAGCTTGATGCCTTCATTTACGTATTTCGATTTATTGCCGTCGGCGGGATTGGTATTGAAAGAGCTGGCATGGTGCAGGGCAATGGGCTTCCATTCGTTGTTCAGCACAATGGCTCCCGAGCTTCCCGGCTCCGTATCCGTAGTATAGTGCACCACTACCAGGTCCTGCCAGGTAACGATATTATCCTGCAGGGCCACGATCTTCGGGTTTCCGCTGGGGTGCTGTATGATGTTTGCGTTCTCGCCTTCGGCGATGTTGAAGCTGCTGCGGTTGAGGGGCACATAACTGAAGTCTTTTGCAGGCTCGCCGTTGATCCAGACAAAAGTATAATCGAGGCCCTTCTTTATTTCTCCGTTATCGCCTTTTACCTGTACGGGGCTTGTGATGAAAAGACGGTTGGGATCGAGCGTGAACTCGCGGGTCTGCTGCAATATCCTTCTTCCATCCACCTGGTAGTTGAAGATGCAGGTGGCGTTTTGCGCAGTTTCAATGGAATTGAGCACGTGGTGGTTGGTAAGCAGGATGTTCTCTCCCACGAGTATGCCGGTGCCGAACCAGCTTCCGTTCTTTCCCTGGTGATCGGTGCCGCGGACTGAGATCTTGCAGATGGCCCTTGATTGCTGGGCGCCCATTTCAAGGAAACAGACAGGCAGGAAGTTGTTCCTTTCCACTACGAGTTCCAGCAGGAGGTTATCCACTTCGCTCCTGCTGATTTCGTTCTCCTGCTTCATAATGTTATCTATGTCGTGCTTATCGATCAGCCCTTTGCGCTTCATGTTCACGGCCCTTTTCCTTACCAGCACGGAGTGGAGGTCAAAAGCAAGGCTGTCATCCTTTCCGGCAGGCTGCTGCTCTGTGGAGTCTGTCCCCATGCTCAGGGACTCAAAGCCGGGAGCAGCGGGTGCTGCTGCGCGGGACTCACCCAGCGGATTTCTGATGAATTCGATTTCCTGTTCCATTATAAGGATTTATATTTTAAACACACGGTTGTGGCAAGGGGTCAGCTCTCGGGATCTGTCGCAGGTGTCTTCAGCTTTCCGGCACCCGTTTCGGCAGGGGCGCAGGCTATGGGGATAAACCGGGAGGAAGATACTAATATTAATGGAAAGCTGTATGTGATGAACTTTTGTTGAGAGAGGGGCTGCAAGCTGCTAGCTGCAAGCCATAGACTTAGGACTTAGGGCTTGGGGCTCGGGGCTTTAAACAAAAAAACGCCCGTTGCCAGGCGTCTCTTTTTTAATGTTGTTACCGTTCTTAATGGTCTGCGCAGGAACATGCACTGGGTTCTTCCTTTCTAAGGGAAGACGAGTTGACCTCAAAGGAGAGATACTGGTTGATGGCGGATATCCTGACGCCAAAGCGGGTTTTGCCTTTTCTTTCGAAAACCACGCCTTTCATGCCCGCGAAAGCTCCGTCCATGATACTGACACAATCACCCACTTCAATCTCCGGCTCTACCGTAACGCCGGGTTCGACGGCGATCTTCATGATCATCTCGATCTCTTTCTCGGAGATGGTGACGGGCTTGCCGTCGAAGTAGATGTAGCGCGACACACCATATATATTAAGCACATGGTATCTTTCCTTGCTGGTGGTACGCACGAAAATGTAGTTGGGGAAGAGAGCTGCCTCTACGGTCTTCTTCCGGT
>DASWNB010000077.1:0-2736 GCA_036399455.1 Flavisolibacter sp.
CCCCAGGGCGAGATCTTTCTGTCGGTAAACTCATGCTGTAACTCGTGCATCTTTAAAGTGAAGTCTGGTTGCTTCAAAAGTTACTAATTATCAGCAACATCCTTCTAATACTCCTGACTCTATTGCATGATTTGGGTTCAACGCTCAATTTTCAATTCTCAAGTGCGTCCTAAATTGGAAACGACTTGAAAATTGATTGTTGAGCATTGAATATTGAATTTCCTGACGCCCTTTACCTCCCACCCTCTACCTTCTACCCTTCACCTTCCCTCCATTTCCTCCCTCTTTCTTACCTTTGCGCCCAATTAGGTAACCCCCAATGTTTTAATAAACGATTCCGTATGGCAGATCTTTTTGAACGTCTTGTGAAAAACTACGGTCCTTTGGGCCAGCACCGCGAGAGGGCACACGGCTATTTTGCTTTCCCCAAGCTGGAAGGCGAGATCGGCAGCAGAATGAAATTCCGTGGCAAGGATGTGGTCGTTTGGAGCCTGAACAACTACCTGGGACTGGCTAACCACCCTGAAGTAAGGCAGGCCGACGCTGACGCGGCCAAACAATATGGACTGGCATCGCCCATGGGCGCCCGTATGATGAGCGGCAATACCAACCAACACGAACAACTGGAAAGGGAACTGGCTGAATTTGAAGGCAAGGAAGACGCAGTGCTCCTCAACTACGGCTACCAGGGCATGGTCAGCATCATAGACGTGCTGTGCAGCCGCCATGATGTGATTGTGTATGACGGTGAAAGCCATGCCTGCATCATCGACGGCGTACGCCTCCACCCCGGCCACCGCTACGTGTTCAAGCACAACGACATGGAAGACCTGGAAAAGCAGCTCCAGCGTGCCACCACCCTTATTGAAAAGCAAAATGCCGGCGGCATACTGGTGATCACCGAAGGCGTGTTTGGAATGGCAGGCGACCAGGGAAAGCTTAAAGAGATTGCTGCCTTGAAGGATAAATACCAGTTCCGCCTGCTGGTGGACGATGCCCACGGGTTTGGCACACTCGGTACAAAAGGCGCAGGCGCCGGCGAAGAGCAAGGCGTACAGGACCAGATCGATCTTTATTTCTCCACTTTCGCAAAATCCATGGCTTCCATCGGCGCTTTTGTAGCCGGTGACAAAGCCATCATCGATTATATCCGCTATAACATCCGCAGCCAGATATTTGCCAAGAGCCTGCCCATGCCCCTGACCATCGGCAACCTCAAAAGGCTGGAGCTGCTGCGTACCCGGCCCGAGCTGAAGGAAAAGCTGTGGGAGAACGCCCGTAAGCTCCAGAACGGGCTCAAGGAAAAAGGCTTCGACATCGGCAAGACCGACAGCCCCGTAACACCCATCTACATGAAGGGCGGCGTGGAAGAAGCCACCGCCATGGTAATGGACCTCCGCGAAAACTACGGCATCTTCTGCTCTATCGTGGTGTACCCCGTTATCCCCAAAGGACACATCATCTACCGCCTCATCCCCACCGCTGTTCATACCGACCAGGACATCGAGGAAACACTCAAAGCCTTCAGCGAAACCAAAGCAAGACTGGATGCCGGAGCGTACAAAGCGGAAGCGATTCCGGATATGGCGGAAAATAAGTGAGGGGCGTGAATCGTCAATCGTCAATCGTGAACGGGTCGTTTATAGTTGTAGAGCCATTCTTACAGCAGAAGTCGTTTTTTAGTAATTCTCAATATTCAATGCTCAATATTCAAGGACGTCCTGAATATTGAGCATTTTCACTTTCGAACGCACTTGAGAATTGAGCATTTATTTATTGAATATTGAGCATTTAAAAGACTTGTCTGCCAGAGAAATGCAACCTCCACTGTAAACGACCCATTCACGATTGACGATTCACGCTCCCTACTCCTTCACCAGCTTAACGGTTTCCGTTCTGCCGTTCCAGTGAACATTCAGCATGTAGCTGCCTTGCGCAAAACGGTGCATGGGAAGCTGCAATACCGATGTGCCTGCATTCACCCCGTGTTGATTAAAATAAACAAGAGCTCCTTTCGCATCGTACAGCATGACCTTTACATCGGAAGCAGAAGCGCTGTAAATGGATATATTAGCCACAGTGGTTACGGGGTTCGGGTATACAAAAATCCCGGGAGTCCCTGGCAGGATGAGCGGACAAAGCTGCTGTAGGTTTTCTTCCGTCAATATCGTAGTCCACTACGCGGTACACGGCATTTTGAGGCGGTGCAGGATCGTTGAACGTATAACTGTTATTACCCGCCCCGGCTGCTGCAACTGAGCCTGCAACGGTCCAGTCGTTCGCACCGGTGGTCCTTTCTATGTCGAAGCGGCTGACGAGTTGTTCGGCAGATGTGCTCCAGGATACCCGCACCGTACCGTTGAGGCAGGCAGCATTCACCGTAGTAAAGTTCAGGGGCAGGGCGCCGGCCGGTGTGGAAAGCGTCCACCGCGAGAAAGAGGCAATCCCCGCCTTCTCTACGTAATTCGAGGAAGCATCACGGCTATCGAAACCAATATAGGTCCAGTTCACATTGGTAGTGCTGCGCCACAGGCCCAGGGCCGCTTCGTCCAGGCCGTTCAGTTCGGCATCAAAATACAGGAACCGGAGCGTGGCGTTGAGTGAAGAGTTATTGGCAGGGCTGACATCATAATACCGCAGGATCGATCTTCCATTCCATAGCTGTTTATCTGCGACCGGTGGCCTCTCCTGACAACAGTACTGCCCATGTTGGAAGAAGAACTGATCACCGCACCC
>DASWNB010000078.1:0-3064 GCA_036399455.1 Flavisolibacter sp.
ATCTGGGCGCAGGAAGAAGTGACGGGTATTCAAATTGGCTGCCTGGGATTGATCTTGGGCGGAGTCTATTTAGCTAATAAATAGTTCACGCAAAGCCGCAAAGCAGAACCACAAAGGCGCAAGGACACCGAGGTTTCACTAAGAAAAACTTGCGGCTCCAGGCTTACGACTACGGCTATAATGCTTTTTACACTGGAAAAGACCCATCGGTTATCGTGGTCGCCATTCGGTCATCTCTCCTAAACCGCCATTATCTCTTTTTCCTTCGCAGCAAGATGCTTGTCTACAATGGTAATGTAGCGGTTGGTAAGCTCCTGGATGTCGGCTTCGGCGTCTTTGGCAGCGTCTTCGCTCAGCCCGTTTTTCTGGGCTTTTTTAATTGATTCTATGGCATCCCTGCGGATGTTGCGGATAGACACCTTGCTATGTTCGCCTTCGCCCAGGCAGCGCTTCACCAGCTCTCTTCTTCTTTCTTCGGTAAGCGGGGGAAGGAAGAGACGGATAAGGTTGCCGTCGTTCTGGGGATTGATACCGATGTTTGAGTTTATGATAGCCCTTTCGATGGGTTGGAGCATGTTCCTTTCCCAGGGCTGGATGGTAAGTGTACGGGCGTCGGCAACGCTTATATTTCCTACCTGGCTCAGGGGCGTGGCTGACCCGTAGTAATCAACCATGATGCCTTCAAGCATTTGAGGATTGGCCTTGCCGGCCCTTATCTTGGCCAGTTCGCTTTCAAGGTGGGAGATGGCCTTCGTCATTGAATCTTCAGCCAGTTCAAGCGTTAACGACACTTCTTCTGCAGACATACCTTTTATTTTAGTAGCGCAAATTTACTAAAGGATGAAGATTTTCAAGCATTATTGCTCTACTACCGCCTCGTTCTTGATGGCTACCAGCTTGGTGGTGGAAGCCGGAACGGCTTCGGCATTGTGCTGGAAGTGCCGGCCCAGTACAACCTTGGGCATGGGCTTGCGGAAGTAGATCAGTACACCAATCACTCCATAACAGCCGCTGATCATCAGACCTATCAGGTAAGTGGAGCCAATGGAGCGGAACAGGTACGCTGCCCCAATGAAGAATATATTGAGCAGGAGGCATGTGATGGTCACCGAGCGGTGGTTCAGTCCCCTGTCGAGCAGCAGGTGATGGATGTGGTTGCGGTCGGGCGAAAAAGGCGACCGGCCTTTGGCGATGCGGATGCTGAATACCCGGAGGGTGTCCAGCAGGGGAACGATGAGTATGGAGAAGCCGATGGCTACCGCCGAAGAGATCGGAAAGGCTTCCGTAGCGGAAGCGGCCACTTCGATAAACTTGATGACCATGATGGCATTAACCAGTCCCAGCAGCAGCGAGCCCGAATCGCCCATGAATATTTTGGCAGGATGGTAATTGAACACCAGGAAGGCGCTCAGCGCACCGGCCATGGCGAAGGCCATGAGTGAATAGGCGGGCATGCCGGCCACAAGGAAATAGGTTCCGAAAATAGCCATGGTCAGCAGTCCCAGGCTTCCCGCCAGGCCGTCCACCCCGTCGATCAGGTTGTATGCATTTATCACCACGATGATGGTGGTATAGGAAAGAAGTATGCTGACCGCCATCGGCAGTTCGTAAATGTTGAAGATGCCGTGCATGCTGGTGATGCGGACATCGCCCAGGTGGATTAGTATGGCCGAGGCCGCTACCTGTACCAGGAACTTCTTGGTGGCCGAGAGAATGAGGATGTCATCCTTCAGGCCCAGGAAAAAGATAATGACCGATGCTGCCAGGAAATACCGGAACTCGGGAAAAGCGCCGATGGAGGCGGTAAGAAGGAAAGCTATGGCAAAGCCAAGGAAGATACCTACGCCACCTAAGGAAGCTATGGGTTTACTGTGAAGCTTGCGGGCGTCGGGAATGTCGTAGAGCTTTTTTTCATTGGCAACCCTGATAATTGCCGGGATCGCCACAAGGGTAATGGCAAAGGATATAGATGATGTCAACAACACGTTCAGCATTCAGCAGGGTTTTGGGGTGCAAAAATAGGTTTCATTGGTCAACGTTTCCAATTTTTTATGGTTATTGGGATTTATTTGTCAGGGTTTTTCAAAGGTAGTGCTCTGGCGATATATTTTTTTTAAAAGAAACATCGCACATTTGCAACTCGCCGGCATTCGACTATGTCTGGTGAAAAAGTTTAAAATATTCATAAAAATTTATGCCAACTCTACAAGAGACCGCTTCACAAATCAGGCGTGATATATTGCGTATGGTGCATGGTGCAAACAGCGGTCATCCCGGTGGTTCGCTCGGCTGCGCAGACCTTCTTACAGCACTTTATTTCCAGGTAATGAAGCACAATCCGCAGCCCTTCGACATGAATGCACGTGAAGAGGACGTATTTATTCTTTCTAACGGTCATATCTCCCCGGTTTTTTATTCTGCGCTTGCCCGTTCGGGTTATTTTGATATAAGCGAGCTCGCTACCTTCCGCAAGATCAATTCGCGCCTGCAGGGACACCCCACTACCCACGAGGGACTTCCCGGCGTAAGGATAGCCACCGGCTCGCTGGGCCAGGGTATGAGCGTGGCCATCGGCGTAGCCCTGGCAAAAAAACTCAATAACGAGCAGAATGTGGTTTTTTCTCTACACGGAGACGGGGAACTGCAGGAAGGCCAGAACTGGGAAGCCATCATGTTCGCGCCACACCATAACGTGGACAACCTCATTGCCACGATCGATTGGAACGGGCAGCAGATAGACGGCCCCACCTACAAGGTGCTCAACATCGGCAACATCCGCGAAAAATTTGAAGCCTTCGGCTGGCACACCCTCGAAATGAACGGCAACGATATGGACGAAGTGATACACACCCTCACCGAAGCCAAGTCGCTCGTAGGCAAGGGCAAGCCCATCGCCATCATCATGCGCACCATCATGGGCAAAGGCGTGGACTTCATGGAAAACGACCACAACTGGCACGGCGTCGCTCCCAACGATACCCAGCTCAACACCGCACTGAGCCAGCTTCCGGAGACACTGGGGGACTATTGACGTGAATCGTGAATCGTCAATCGTGAATGGGTT
>DASWNB010000079.1:0-1709 GCA_036399455.1 Flavisolibacter sp.
CGGCTTCTCGGGCATCGACCATGTAGCCAGCGGCGACGACATGCTGCTGATGTACAAGATCCGGAAGGCGCATCCCGGCAGGGTATTCTACCTCAAAAGCCGCGACGCCGTTGTGGCAACAGCACCCATGAAAACCTGGAGCGAATTTGTAAACCAGCGGAAGCGATGGGCCAGCAAAACACTCGTGTATGAAGACGGGCGCATCAAGGCGGTGCTGGGGTTTGTTTACCTGTTCAACTGCTTTTTCCTGCTGCTGTTTGTGATGGCTTTCTTTGGATGGTCCTATATAAAATTGCTGTTGCTGATGCTGGCGGGAAAGATATTGGCGGAGCTGTTCTTCCTTTATCCTGTTGCTGCATTCTACCAGAGCCGCAGCCTGCTGCGCTATTTTGCTTTCTTCCAGCCTATACATATTCTTTATACCGTTTCCGTAGGCTTCCTCAGCCAGTTGGGCAAATACGAATGGAAGGGACGGAGAACGAAATAACCGCAAGGCCGCGAGGGCGCAAAGAAGCGCAAAGGGATTTCACGCACTTGTCCCGCAGCAGGCGTGAAAGGCGCAAAGGAAAGGCAAAGAGTGGTCGTTTGAACTACAGCCTTTCCCTTCGAGTTTCTTTCTGTGTTCCCACGCCTCCGGAGTCATAAACATAAGAAGAGCGCAAAGAAGGCCTTAAAGGGCCTTAGGGTTTTTGGAAGCCTGCGACCCTTCTTTGCCTTTCCTTTGCGCCTTTCCCGCCTGCTGCGGGACAAGTGCGTGAAATCCTTTGCGCTTCTTTGCGTTCTTCGCGTCTTCGCGGTTAAATAAAAAACTTAAACGCACGGAGGCCTCGCTATAGTAGCAAATTCAGTACTTTGGCTACCTTCATTCAAAAGAGAACCGTTCGCATGAATCCATCGCAATCATTCCGTGAAGCAGCCTGGCGCAGACTGAAAAAGAACCGCGGCGCTATGGCCGGCCTGGTGCTGATTGCCCTTTCGGTATTCATTGCCCTCTTCGGGTATCTTATCGCCCCCGATCCTTCGCCTTTTGCCAACCGCATCATCCTTGAAGTAGGCGGACAGAAACCCGGCTTCAAACATAGCTTCCTGCTGGTAAGGAAAGGCAGGGAAACGGAAACAAACTTCCTTGACCGCCTCGTGTCCGGCCGCCCCGACCAATATGATTATGTTCCTATCACAAGCTGGCGGCAACAGGGCGACAGCTTTTACGTCAGCCGCTTTATAGACGAAGGGCTTACCGAGCCGGCCGCTTTCCATAGAAAGGAGCTGGCAGAAAAGCCTGTGGTCAACCGCAAGTTTCTGCTGGGAACGGATAAATCGGGCAGGGACATACTGAGCCGCCTGATAATCGGCACCAGGGTGAGCCTGAGCGTGGGTTTGATAACGGTGATCATTTCGCTTACGGTAGGCATCTTCCTGGGCGCCGTTGCCGGTTATTTCCGCGGAAAATGGGACGAGGTGATCATGTGGCTTATCAATGTTATCTGGAGCATTCCTACACTGCTGCTTGTCTTTGCCGTTACGCTGCTGTTAGGTAAAGGTTTCTGGCAGGTATTCATTGCCGTGGGCCTTACCATGTGGGTGAACGTAGCCAGGCTTGTGCGGGGGCAGGTACTGGCAGCCCGGGAGCTGCAATACGTAGAGGCCGCGAAGGCATTAGGCTTTTCGCATTTCCGCATCATTGGCCGCCACATACTCCCCAACATCAT
>DASWNB010000080.1:0-8328 GCA_036399455.1 Flavisolibacter sp.
ATTTGCTTCCAACAAGTTTGAAAAATCAAAATTTAGGGACCTTTCGCTGCTGTACACGGAGTTGTATGAAGACCTGGTTTCGGAGCGGTTCGGCGATTTCCTGAGATACATCAGCAACGAGGAAGTGTTCGTGGATAAAGCTTTTCACGGAGGCGGCATCCACCAGGGGAAGAAGGGCAGCTTCCTGGATATGCACATAGACTTCAACTACCACCCGATGGAGCAGAACTGGTATCGCACCCTTAACCTGCTGCTGTACCTTAATCCCGGTTGGAAGCCGGAATACGGCGGGCAATTGAATCTCGAGGACCTGAGGACGGGAGAGAAAAAATCCATCGGCGTGCCTTTCAACCGCATGGTGATACAGCTTACCCGCAAGTACACGCTGCACGGCTACGGCCTCACCAACTTTCCCGACGGAATGTACCGCACCTCAATCGCCAGCTATGCCTACACCATACACCGCCACCGCATAGAAAAGCCCCGGACCACGGACTGGCATGTTGGCGACGACCAATACCTGAAACGCTTCCTGGCCTGGGTTTACGACCCGGCCGTGAAGATCAAGAATAAACTATTCGGCAGCTCAACCGCACGGCACTGATATGAAGATCGGCATCATAGGAACGCGGGGCATCCCTAATCATTACGGGGGCTTTGAACAGATCACCGGCCAACTTTCGGTGGGACTGGTGGAGCGGGGCCATGAAGTGACCGTGTACAACATGCACAACCATCCCTACGAATACGATGAATACGAAGGCGTACGCATCGTGCACTGCCACGAGCCGGCGTGGATGGGAACCGCGGGACAGTTTGTATACGATCTCAACTGCATACTCCATGCACGGAAGGAAGATTTCGATATACTGCTGTTCATGGGCTATACCAGCAGCTCGGTATGGGCTCCGTTCTTTCCAAAAGAAAGCCTTATCGTCTCCAACATGGACGGGCTGGAGTGGAAGAGGTCGAAATACTCAAAGCCTGTCCAGCGCTTTTTGAAATGGGCCGAGAAACTGGCCGTGCGGTACAGCCATTTTCATATAGCGGACTCAAAGGCCATACAGGCCTACCTGGACAGCAGCTATGGCATCGGCAGCCGCTACATTCCCTATGGCGCAGCGGAGTATGAAATGGCTGATGTTTCGATTGTGGGGAGATATGGATTAGGGCCGGGCAATTACTTCATGCTCATGGCACGGATGGAGCCCGAAAATCATATACAGATGGTGCTGGACGGGTTTCATCAAAGCAACAGCAATAAAAAGTTTTTAGTGGTGGGAAATACAGGCAACGGCTACGGGAAAAAAATGGTGAAGCGGTATGCATCTGATGAGCGCATCCGTTTTGCAGGAGCCATTTTTGACCAGGATGTGGTTCATGCGCTGAGGCATCATTCGCTTCTCTACTTCCACGGCCACAGTGTGGGAGGAACCAATCCCTCGCTGCTGGAGGCCATGTCGGGCAGGGCTTTGGTGGCGGCGCACAGGAACGAATTCAACGAAGCAGTATTGGGAAGCGATGCATTTTACTTCAGCACGGCGGGTGATGTGATGCAGTTGATAGCAACGGTGCGGAGAGAGGATCAAGAGGAAAGGATGATTGAAAAGAATTTTAAAAAGATAAGAGAACAATTCAACTGGCCGGAGGTGATCAGGCAATACGAGGAATTTCTTTGTGAATGCTACAAAACAGCAAAACATGGTGAAGCTATTTTACAGGGATGATACCCTGGCCAACAAGATCAGCTACATACATCTGCTGCTATTCGTAGCGGCCCTGCCCTTCGACGGCTTCTACAGCGACCTGGCGCTTTTCAGCTTCGCCATACATACGTTCATACATGTAAGGCGGCAGGATTTCCGAAGGCTGTGGTGCAAAGAGCTGCTTGTGCTTTCATCGGTTTACCTGCTTACTGTTGCCGGAACAATCTACACGGTAAACAAGGGGCAGGCTGTTTCGGACTGGGGGCGGCTGCTCGGCATCTTTCTTATCCCCCTTCTCTTCCTGCTCAACCGCATCGACCTGAGAAAATACCGCTACCCGCTTCTTATGGCATTCAGCCTTACCTGTACCATTACGGTGATCTATCTCTATGCCGATGCGCTGGCCATCGTCCTGTACAACCGCATGCCGCTGTCATCAATGTTCACGCCCTTCTTCATCAACCATAATTTTTCAGAGCCCATAGGCCTGCACCCCACCTTCCTTTCCATGTACTCGGCCCTGTCGCTCATCTGCCTCGTGCATTTCCTGCTTAAAGAAAGCTCCCGCTGGCGAAAAGTAGCTTACGCGGTCTGCATCTTTATACTGTCGGCAGGCATGATACAGGCGGGTTCCAAGTCCATCCTCATAGCCATACTGGTGATCGTCAATTTCGTTCTGCCTTTTTATTACGTGGAGAAAAGCAGGCGGCTGAAGTTCATGCTGCTCACACTGTGCCTCTCCCTGCTGGCGGTAGCGATCATCTATACCTCCGACAATTTCAGGAACCGTTATGTGGCAGGGCTAAAAACCGACCTGGTGGCCGATACCGCCACACTGGCTACGGCGGACCCGCGCATCGTCCGGTGGAAGGCTGCGCTGAGCGTAATCAAAGAATCGCCCATCATCGGGCATGGCTCCGGCGACGAGGTGGACCAGTTGAAGGAAGAGTATTTCAGGCAGAAGCTGTATACGTCCTACCTCTTTCACCTGAACACGCACAACCAGTACCTGGCCTTCCTGGTAAAAGGCGGCGGCATCGGGCTGCTGGTTTACCTGTACACACTCTGCTTTGGCTTCAGGAGAGCATTGAGGGGGAAGAATATCTTTCTTATGAGCTTCCTGCTGCTGGTAGCTACGGTGAGCTTTTCGGAGAACATACTGGATGCCAACAAGGGAGTATTCTTCTACGCCTTTTTCTTTTCGCTTTTTATCCTGCCCGGAGCCGCAGCAAAAACAGCAGACAGGGCAACCCCGGCGGCCCGTTCTGCGTTTTTAAAGAATAACCCGCTGGCAATAAACACCTAAACCGATCATCATTGTGTGCTAAACGCGACATATTATCCACGCTCTCTTATTTCGACCTGTTTCAATACCCGCTGACGCAGACCGAAATCTTCATGTTCCTGAAAAACCATTATCCGCTGGAGGAATTTACCCTTGCCCTGCAAAACCTTGTACAGGAGAACTGGATCCATAAATTCGACGAGTTTTATTCCATCCGCAACGATTACGGCCTTGTAACCCGCCGCCGCAAGGGAAACATCAGGGCCAAGCAAATGCTGGAGACATCGGAAAAGATCGCAGGCTTTTTATCACGCTTTCCCTTTGTCCGGGGCGTAGCCGTCTCCGGCTCGCTGTCGAAGAACTTTGCCGACGAAGGTTCCGACATCGACCTGTTCATCATTACGGCGCCCGGCCGCCTCTGGCTGGCCCGCACCTTCATGCACCTGTTCAAGAAGCTCACCTTCCTGGTCAACCGCCAGCACTTTTTCTGCATGAATTATTATATTGACGAAGAAGTGCTCCAGATCAGGGAAAAGAACATCTACACCGCCACCGAAGTGGTCACGCTACTTCCCCTGCGCGGCATCAGCGCCTTTGAAAATTTCTATACCCACAACGCCTGGAGCCGCGACTTCCTTCCCAACCATTCCATGAAAGTTTCGTACGTAAAAGAGATCAATAAATCCTTCCTGAAAAAAGCAGCTGAATTAATTTTCAGCAACCCCGCCGGCGACGTCCTGGACCGTCTTCTTCAAAAGATCACCTCCCGCCGCTGGGCCCAAAAGACCCATGAACGCAAACTCAACAACCGCGGTATCCTTATGGGCATGGACGCCGGCCGCCACCATTCCAAACCCGATCCCCGCAATTTCCAATGCAAGCTGCTGGATATGTATGACAAGAAGCTGCAGCATGTGCTGGGGAAGTACGATGGGCAGTTGAAGGCGGTATATTGAGGGAAGCTGCGGGTTTGTTTTCGTTCAGCCTATTCCTGTACGTTATTTAAGATAATTGGAAGGTTCTACGATTTAGACATTATTCACAGGCCCTTGCTTCGAGGCCTCCGTGGGTGGAAGCGTTCCTGGGGTTAACCGCCAGGACGCGAAGACGCGAGGAAATAAAAGAACCGCTGCAAGCCTGAGAGAAGTCGCGAGTTGTTAGCTGGGAGTCGCGGGAAGGTCCTGGCAGAGTGAATGTCACACCTGAGGAACCAGAAACCATAGACGAGAAACCAGGAACTTCTTCTCCCTCGCGTCCTTGCGTCCTGGCGGTTAATCTCTCCTGGTTTTTCTTTTTGCTTCCAAAAGCATTTTTCCCTGTGCCAGGGCTGATTTCAGTTTGTACTTCGGTAAGCGAAAAATATTCTCCATTGGATGTTTCATTGCCTTGTGGAAGCGGACTTCGTTGTTGATCATTTCAATGGCGTGGTCGTAGTAGCGGCGGGAATAGGTGCGCCGGAAGTCTATGTCGCGGTCGGTGCGGGACTCCCAGGGAAGGGGGTTGATGAAGCGGTCCTCTACTTCGGTGTAAAGGGGGGTGCCTTTGATGGGATAGGCAACGGTAATGGTGAAGAAATCGGGATCGGAGGTTGTGAGGTGGCGGAGGGTTTTGTAGATGTCTTCACTGGTTTCGCCGGGATAGCCTACCATAATGAAGGTGCCGGCTTGCAGGCCGTGCTGCTGGGAAAGACGTATCATGCTGCGCACCTGTCCTACCTCCACGCGGCGGTCCATCAGGTCGATCACTTTCTGCGACCCGCTTTCGGCGCCGATCCATACGCGGAAGCAGCCGCTGGCCTTGAGGTTAAGAATTACTTCCTCGTTCATGCGGTCGGCGCGGGTGATGCATTCGTAAGGCATCACGAGCTTGCGTCTTTGCAATTCTTCCCTGAACTCCTGCAGCCATTTATGGCTTACGGTAAACACATCATCCACGAACCAGATGCTGTCCACCTGGTAATTGCTCTTTATCCATTCTATTTCATCGGCTACATGGGCGGGACTGCGGCGGCGGTAGCTTTGCCCGTACACGGCGCGGCTGCACCATTTGCAACTGTAAGGACAGCCACGCATGGTGTTGATGGAGATGGCGCTGACTCCGTGCTTTTCCTTCCATGCATCAAAATACTTTTGCAGGTCCACTTTCTGGCGGTTGGGGAGCGGCAGCTCGTCGAGGTCCTTCATCTTTGTACGCTCCTTGTTCTTGCGCACTTCGCCCATGGCATTCCTGTAAGCAATACCTTCTATGGAGGATAGTTCCTGTCCTTTCCCTTCGGCCCATTGCACCAGCTCCAGCATGGTTTGCTCGCCTTCGCCGAATACGATAAAATCAGCGCCGTGCTCGAGGAATTCGGGAATGTGGTTCCTTACCTCGGGACCGCCTAAAACAATGGCGGTGCGGCGGAGCTCTTCGCGGCTTTTTACAAAGCGGATGATGCGCAGCACGTTCAGCTTGGTCATCAGGTTGGTGTAGATGCCCAGCACGGTGGGACGCTTCTCCATTAGTTCGGCGCATAGTTTATCAAAGGAGGAAAAGGTGCTGTCGAACACGGAGTTTTCATAGCCGTGCTTTTCGAGCCAGGCTGAGATGTACAGTATGCCGAGAGGTACGTAGGGTTTCATGATGGCCTGCTCGCGGGCATCTTCCTCTATAAAATATCCATGTGTGAGCACTACGTTCATTTCGTTTCTTTTTTAAACAGCAGGTAAGCGTGGTCGGCACCTGCGGCGAGAAAAGAGGCCCTTCCCCAATGCTCCTCGCGTCTCTTCAGCCAGCGGAAGAAGCGGGGCCTCTTGCGCATGGAGCCTTCCAGGTACGACGGCGGCACGAACAAACCCACAGGGCGCTTGTCCACCATCCTGAAATCTTTCATCACCCTGCTTACCTTCTTTACGGGATAATAATACACATCCTGAATTATGTTTTCCTTTAATATAACAGGAACGGCGCGGGAAGTCCACCGCCGGAAAGCGCTGCCGAACTGAAGGCGAGGCAGGAACCAAAGCATCTCCCAGAAAGTATGTTTTCCAAACACCACCACGGCCAGGCTGCCGCCGGGTTTTACCAGCGCAGCGATGCTGCGGCCTGTACGCTCCAGTTCCCCCGGTGAAAGGCAATTCAGCCCAGAGAAATTGGAAAAAAGGAGATCGAATTGCTGGTCGTGGAAACGGGTGGAGAGGTCTTCAAAAGCACAGGTAATAAATTGGGCAGATACGTTTTCCTCCGGCGGCAGCTTGCTCTTGGCCACCGCGATCATTTCCGGTGATGCATCGGTAGCAATTACGTTATGTCCCAAAGAAGAAAGCCAGAGTGCATCGTCGCCGGTGCCGCAGTTGATCTCCAATATACTTAATGAGCCCTGCCCTTGCAGAAAGCTTTGGAGATAGCGGCGCACGGAGGCACGCTGGCAGTTTCCCACGAGGCTGCGGGTGAACTGCTCATCATAGGCGGGAGCCAGTATGTCAAACGCTGCGGGGGCGGGCATACCGTTTCAGTTTTAGCTGTCCGATCATCGCCTGGGGTACGTACCAGAATACGGAGAGGGCCGTTTTCCATTCTTTCCTCTTCACCGAGAGGGGAGCTTTCAGCGCCTTGCGTATCATGGCCATGCCCTTGTGCTTTTTCAGGTCGTGGTGCACAAAGCGGTGGAGCTGCTTGTAAAATTTAGGTTGATAGGTGTTGCTGAACATCAGCGCCAGCTCGTCGGAGTCGGTCCAGTTGGTTTTCTCCTTTAAATCCTCTCTAACCTTTTCGTAAAACCTTGTTCCAGGCAGCGGGTAGGAAACCGATACCCCAATCTCGTCGGGCAGCAGTTCGTTGATCATTTTCCCGGTCTGCTCTATATCCTCGCTTGTTTCGCCCAGGTAACCGAATTGTATAAAGAGGCAGGGCCTCATGCCGTGTTTTCTTACCAGCTTCACGGCATCGCGGACCTGCTGCACGGTGATGCCCTTGTCCATGGCATCGAGTATTTTTTGCGAGCCGCTTTCCGCACCCATCCAAATGGTATGGCAGCCTGCCTTTGCAAGGTCGCGGACATAGTTTTCCTGCAGCAGCAGGTCGGCGCGGGATTGGATCTTAAAGGGAATGCGCAGCCCTTCGCGGTTCATAAGTTCGGCAAATTCAGTCACCCATCCGGGCTTTAGCCCGAAGATGTCGTCGCAGAACCAGATGTGGTCCGGGCCGAAGCTTTCCTGCAGGTATTCTATTTCCTGCACCACGTTGCGTGGTGAGCGGGCGTTGTAACGGTTGCCGTAAATGGGCTTGGCGCACCAGTTGCACTTGAAGGGGCAGCCCCTTGTAGTGCCGATGTTGATGGAGAAATAACCCACGTTCTTCATCCAGGTGTCGCGGTATTTCTCCAGCTCCACCAAATCCCAGGCGGGCAGCGGCAGGCTGTCGAGGTTTGTCAGAACGGGACGACGGGGCGTGCTTACAATTGTTTCTTCCCCCCGGTAAGCAACACCGGGAATATTGCGAAAATCTTTCTCTCCCTTGTCCAGCGCACGGGCCAGCTCCAGCAGCGTTGTTTCGGCTTCGCCCAATAAAATAAAATCAGCACCGGCATCGAGGTAGCCGGCGTAATGATCGGTGGAGTCGGAACTGGAAACCATCACCTTGCAGCCGCATCTTTTTGCCAGGGCAATCATTTCAAAGGCGGCTTCGCGCATGTTGGTGAGGCACATCTTGGTGAGGTAATTAAAGCCGTCGTCATACACCACGAAGTAATCGGGAGCAAAGGTTTTCAACGGCTCCAGCACTTCCGCCGCATCGTCGGCAAACGACACATCGTGCAGGCTCACGGCATATCCCTGTTCGCGCATCAGCGAGGCCGCGTAGAGCGTGCCCAGCGGAGCAAAAGGCTGGCCCGTTTTCCATTGCTTTGGATCGAACCGCAGAAAATAAGAATGCGTGAACAGTATCTTCTTCATCTCTTTCTTTTTAGGTTGCCGGGTTTACCCAGGGACGGAGGTTAAGCGAGCAGACGCACTGCCGGCAAACAGGATTCGTTTCCATATCCAGCCCTCTCCTGAATTCCATTCCCTGCGTGCCATTGACTATTTCGTGCAGCGATGCTTCCCTGATGTTGCCGATGGCATCGTGGAAAAAGCAGGGACGCACCGAACCGTCCGGTTCCACCACGGCGGACACCCAGGGAGCATTGCATTTTTTTACCGGGAAATCATTCAGCCCGTGCAGGGCAGCATAATGCAGGTAGATGCCGTTGATCTTTGCCGGGCTTTCAGCAATAAAACGGGTTTCAAAATCCTGCCGGTGCTCCTTCCATAACCTGTCAATGACGGAGCGCAGCTCAGGCAGTTCATCTTCCCGCAGGGC
>DASWNB010000081.1:0-4562 GCA_036399455.1 Flavisolibacter sp.
GGTCTTCATCGTCCAGCTCGAAGTCTACGTCTTCAATGTCATCATCATCCTCTTCATTGTTGTCCACGCCTTCTTCGCCTCTGCGGGGGGCGGATGCTTCGGTAACCTGCTCGTCCAGTTCCATCGCACCGAAATCCCTGATCTCTTCTTCGCCGGAAGTTCTTCCTGAAGCGTTTTCTAACGGATTGTTCACTCCGGTATCACGTCCACCCGCCTCTGACCGCACGTGGATATTGTTTCTGTTCACAGTCATAAAATGATTTTTTAAGATGAGTAATTAGAAGAGAGGGGTAACAAAGTCATGCCAGTGAGGATAGCCGATGAACGATAGGCGACCACCGATAACCGAGGGCTCTTCTTTGCGCACCTTTGCGACCTTCGCGTTTAACCGCAAAGCACGCAAAGCCTGCGCAAAGGATCGCAAAGAGGAGCTGCTCTCTTCGGTTATCGGTGGTCGGTTATCGCTTATCTGACTGGCATGACTTTGTTACCCCTCCATTCATGAGCCTCTCGTTATACAAGAAGAAAAGGCATTTCAATGAAACGCCCGAGCCGGAAGGAAAGGAGAAATCTTCGGCGTCTTCGCTACGTTTTGTGATACAGAAGCATGATGCTTCGCACCTTCATTATGACCTCCGCCTGGAGATGGAAGGCGTGCTCAAGAGCTGGGCCGTGCCTAAGGGGCCTTCACTAAACCCCGAAGACAAGCGGCTGGCCATGATGGTGGAAGATCATCCTTATGACTACAGGAATTTTGAAGGCATCATTCCCGAAGGCAACTATGGCGCGGGTACGGTGATCGTGTGGGATGAGGGAACCTACGAGCCGCTGGATGGCGAAGGGCTGAGCGTTAAGGAACAGGAAAAAATGCTGCTGAAGCAGCTTCATGCCGGCAGCCTTAAGTTCATCATGCATGGAAAAAAACTTAAAGGCGAATTCGCGCTGTTCAAGCTGCGCCGTGAGGGTGATGAAAAATCATGGATACTTCTCAAGAAAAACGACCGTCATGCTTCGGATACCGACATCTCTCTAAAGAATAAATCCATTAAATCCGGCAAAACGCTGGCGCAGGTGGCAAAGGAAAACGGAACCGAAGTAAAGCACCCCGAAGAGGATAAAAAATCGAAAGCAAAGCCGAAGGATAAGCCTATTCAGTTGCTGGATGAACCGGAGAGAAAGGCTGCAAGCCGCAAGTCCAAAGCCGTAAGCCCCAGGCCACCGGCAAGCAGGAAGGCTTCGAAGTCGAAGACACAATCAAAAAAGGGCAATCTTCCTGAAGCTGTGCGGTCGCTGCCTTCGGTGCCTATGCCGGGAGGGGTAAAGCCCATGCTGGCAACGCTGGTGGATGCGCCTTTTGACAGTGCCGACTGGTTGTTTGAAATAAAATGGGATGGATACCGTGCGGTGGCTTACAAGGAAGGAGACCAGGTGGAGCTCATATCACGCAACAACAAACCTTTTACGGAGAAATATGAGCCTGTTGCAGAGGCGCTCAAAGAGCTGGATATTTCAGCTGTGTTTGATGGGGAGATAGTAGCAGTGGATGAGAAGGGCCTGGGTAATTTCCAGATGCTCCAGAACTGGCAGAACACACCGTCCCAGCTCCGCTTCTTCATATTCGACATCCTTTGGCTGCAAGGCCGCGACCTTACCAGGCTGCCGCTCATCGAAAGGAAAAAAATATTGCAGGAAATCCTTCCTGAGGATCATGCCGTGCTTCGCTACAGCGATCATGTGGTAGAGAAAGGAAACAACTTTTTCCAGGTGGCGCTGGCGCAGGGGCTTGAAGGCATCATGGCCAAAAAAAGCGACAGCAAGTACGAGATTGGCGCCCGTACCGATAACTGGGTAAAGATAAAAGTCAATCTCCGGCAGGAGGTGGTGATTGCAGGCTATACGGAGCCACGCAAATCCAGAAAATTTTTCGGCGCTCTGCTGCTGGGACTTTACAGGGATGGTGAATTAGTGTACATAGGCCATTCGGGCAGTGGTTTCAATACAAAGAGCCTGGAACAGATATATAAAAAGCTCCAGCCGCTGGTAATAGATGATTGTCCCTTTGCTGAATGTCCAAAAGGCAACATGCCCGTAACCTGGGTAAAACCGCAGCTTGTTTGCGAGATAAAGTTCACCGAGTGGACAAAGGACGGGATTGCCCGCCATCCCATCTTCATGGGCCTGCGTGAAGACAAGAAACCAAAGGACGTAACGTTTGAAAAAGCAAAGACTATGGCGACGATGAAAGAGGAAACGAAGAATACTTCTGCGAAAGAAACATCTTCGAAGAAAGCAGCACCTGCCAAGAAAGCGGCTCCTGTTGCTAAGAAGGCTGCAAGCCGCAAGCCGCAAGCTGCAAGCTCTAAATCCAAAGCCGAAAACCCTGCATCCGAAGAGGTTAAGGAGTCTAAAGCTTCGGGAAAAAAGACCGCGGGGGGAAGTAACAAGAAACCAGAAACAGGAAACCAGAAACAGGTGGACTTGTCAATAGGTAATGATCAGATTATAATTGTAGATGAATATGAATTAAAGTTGACCAATCTCAACAAGCTGTACTGGAAAAAAGAAAAGTTCAGCAAGGGGGATATGATCAACTACTATCTCCGCATTGCTCCCTACATGATGCCTTACATGATGAACCGGCCGCAGTCGCTTAACCGGCACCCGAACGGTATAGATGGCCCCAATTTTTACCAGAAGGATATGAAGGGAAAGGCTCCTGAATGGGCGGAGACCTTTGATGAGTTCAGTGAATCTACCAACGTAACCGTGGAGTACCTGGTCTGTTCCAGCGCGGCTACGCTCATCTATATGGCCAACCTGGGCTGCATCGAGATGCACCCCTGGCATTCCCGCACTTCTTCCTCCTTAAATCCCGACTGGTGCCTCATCGATCTGGACCCGGACAAGGGCAATCCTTTTGAACAGGTGATCGATACCGCTCATGTGGTAAAGCAGGTGCTGGATTCGATTGGTGCGGAAAGCTATGTGAAGACTTCCGGCTCATCGGGCATTCATATCTACATACCGCTGGGCGCAAAATACAGCTTTGAGCAGTCGAAGCAGTTGGCAGAGTTGGTGGTGACAATGGTGAACCAGGAACTTCCTGACACTACATCGCTTGAGCGGAGCCCCGCAAAGCGCAAGGGGAAGATCTACCTCGATTACCTCCAGAACAGGGAAACACAAACAGCCGCATCGCCTTATTCGCTTCGTCCCAAACCCGGCATGCCCGTATCTACCCCGCTCGACTGGAGCGAAGTAAAAAAGGGACTGACGCCGCAGACATATCATGCCCGCAACATCTTCGACCGCCTCAAAACCGAAGGCGACCTGTTCGGCGGTGTGCTGGGAAAAGGTGTTGACCTGCAGAAAGTGCTTTCTAAGTTAGCTTCGCAGATGAAATAAAAGCCATGCACCCATCGCTCACTATTTACAGGGAAGAAGTAAAAGAATATATCAGGACGGATTTTGAAATTGAAACCCTGGCGGACGACTGCCGGTTCACCGAAGGTCCTGTGTGGAATCCGGAAGGTTATTACCTGTTCAGTGATATCACCGCGAACACTGTGTACCGGCTCATCCCCGGACAGGAAAAAGAAGTGTATCTGGCCAACAGCGGTACCGATGATCCTGAAGACCAGGATCTGAAGGAAGACATGACCGGCTCCAATGCCCTTGCTTACGATCTCAAAGGCGATCTTCTTATTTGCCGCCACGGCAGTCACCATGTAGGTATTCTCCAGGCCGCCACGGTAAAGCCTTTTATCGACAGCTACAACGGCAAGCCCTTTAACAGCCCCAATGACCTGGTAGTGCATCCCTCCGGCAAGATATTCTTCTCCGATCCACCTTACGGCCTCCGCGAAGGAAAGCTGAACCCTGAAAAATTCCAGCCCATCGCCGGTGTATATGCATGGCACGCGGAAAGCGCAGAACTTGTCTGCGACCGGTATCAATATCCAAACGGCGTCTGCCTTTCACACTCTGCGGACAAGCTGTATATCTGCTCCAACAAACCCTTCGAAAACTTTGTTTGCGAGTACGATGCCTATGACCACCGCTTCCTCCGTATCCTCTGCAACGAAAACAGCGACGGCATCAAATGCGATCCACGCGGCAACCTCTATCTCTGCAACAAAGCCGGTATTATCATCCTTAACAGCGAAGGTGAACGCGTTGCCCTGATAGCTCTTCCCACCGTTCCCGCCAACATCTGCCGGGGAGGAGTCGAGTATAAGGATTTGTTCATTACTGCAAGAGAGAATGTGTTTTTGATCAAGGAACTACTTAGGTAAGGTTTCTTGTTTCTGGTTTGTGGTTTCTGGTTCGTTAGGTGTATTCTTCAATCTCTTATACCATTTAGACATTATCCGCAGGCCCTTGCTTCGAAGCCTCCGTAGGGTATGTTTTCCTGGTTTAACCGCGAAGACGCGAGGAGATTTCACGCACTTGTCCCGCAGCAGGCGGGAAAGGCGCAAAGGAAAGGCAAAGAAACGGTCGTTTGAACTACAGCCTTTCCCTTCCTGTTTCTTTCTGTGTTCCCACGCCTCCGGAGTTATAAA
>DASWNB010000082.1:0-1528 GCA_036399455.1 Flavisolibacter sp.
TTCTCTCGGCACAGGAAACTTCAGGGGTCTCCATCCGCATCATCAATTCTAAAAACGAGCCGCTGGGATTTGCCAGTATCCGCGTGACCAGCGCGGCAGACAGCACCCAAAGGCAGGAAAAACTTTCGGACAGCACGGGAAGAGCTTCCTTTCAGTTGCAGCCGGGACAATATGTTGTATCCGTTTCCTCCGTGAATTACCAGCCGCTGGAAAAGCGCATCACCGTAAAGCCGGGCAATCCTTCCTTTAATTTTACCGCCGAGCCGCTGTCGCGTTCCCTCCAGGGAGTGGTGGTTACCTCTACCCGTCCGCTCATACGGCAGGAAGATGACAAGACCATCGTGGACCCTGAGAACCTGGCCGCCAGCTCCACCAACGCTTACGAGATCATGGAAAAAACCCCGGGATTGTTCGTAGACCAGGACGGTAATATCTATCTCAACAGCACTACACCCGCAACGGTATATATTAATGGACGCGAGCAGAAGATGAGCGCCGCCGACGTGGCCACCATGCTCAAAAGCCTTCCGCCCAATTCAATCTCCTCGATTGAAATCATGCGTACGCCTTCGGCACGCTACGATGCGTCGGGCAGCGGCGGTATCGTGAACGTGGTACTGAAGAAGGGCGTACGTATCGGCCTGACGGGAAGCGTGAATGCAGGAATGCAGCAAGGTGTTTACGGCAACCAGTTCGTGGGTGTGAACCTCAACAACAACAGCGGCGATCTTTCCACCTATCTCAACATCAACACCGGCCGCCGCAACACTTACGACCGCATTGCCACGGACCGTGTGTTTGCACCGGATACCATGCTTAGCCAGGACGCCCTGACACGCTATAAAACACAGAACTACTATATCGGCTTCGGGGTGGGATACCAGCTCAGCAAAAAATGGGAGATCAGCTACGACGGACGGTTCAGCTACAACGATTCACGGAACAACAGCGTGAACGAATCGGTCATCCGCAAAATCAGCAACCAGTCCATCTCCGAAAGCAACGAGAACAAGGTGAGAAATGAAATATCGAACTCCAACCTTTCGCAGGGATTAGCGTTCAAGTATAAGCCCGACAGCCTTGGCTCAGAGTGGAGCACCGACCTGTCGTACACTTATGTTCCCAATCATACCGACCAGCTTTTTACCACCAGCTATACTTTGCCCTTGCAGGGCAAGTTTGATGCGGAAGGGGAGATCGACAACCGCCTGAGCTTCTTTTCGGCCCAGACAAATTACCTGAAGAAGTTCCCCCGCCAGTTCACCGTGGAAACCGGCGTAAAGACTTCCATAGTGAACTTCAGGAACGATACGCGCTATAACAATCTTCGCTCATACCGCTACCGCGAGAACATCAATGCAGGCTACCTCCAGGCATCCAAAACCATAAAAGGCATTACCGTGAAAGCGGGTACGCGGGTGGAGAACACCAACATGAACGGCGACCAGTTGGCGCCTGCGGATACCTCTTTCGATATTCACCGCACCGACTTCTTCCCCTATGTATACATCAGCAAGAGCCTGATGAA
>DASWNB010000083.1:0-4900 GCA_036399455.1 Flavisolibacter sp.
GCCTACGATGCCGGAGGCCATGATGGTGAGGGTTTGCTCGCCGTTAGGCTCCTCGATGGTGCCGGTCATCAGCTTGCGGGCAAAGTGGGTGATGGTCCAGAAAAGGAAAAGAATCGTGAACCCGCTGGCCACGGCGCTCATCACGTTAACGGCAAAGGCGGGATTGCCGCCTCCGAACAGGATTATGAAAAACCTGCCCAGGAGGGTGAATACAGGTGCGCCGGGAGGGTGGGGCAGTTGCAGCTTGTAGGCGCTGGCGATGAACTCGCCGGTATCCCAAAAGCTCCCCGATGCTTCAGCAGTCAGAATATATACCAGGCAGGCGATCACACAAACTACCCAGCCGGTAATGTTGTTCACTTTTCTAAAATTCATAAGAGGTGGTCCTTTTGTTAAAGTAGGCAAAAATAGGGCAGCCGCTAAATTAAAGGGAAAAGAACAAGATTAAAAGTTAAGATAAAGGTGTGGGGAGGTAGGAGGCGAAGGGTAGAAGGTACTTAGGTGCGGTCAGTCATTATTGGATGCGAAGTCGTTTAGGTGGGAAATATTCAATATCAATGTTCAATTCTCAAGTGCGTTCTTGAACCGGAGCCTCCTTGAAAATTGAATATTGAGCATTGAATGTTGATTATTTTCTTATGAACGGCTAACTTCCTGTAAAGACTGCCTGCTCCGAAACAACTTCTACCGTTTACCTTCTACCTTCAACCTTCTACCTCCTCACTCGAAAAACACCTTCACCGTCTGATAGAAGAGCCTGTTCTGCATCATGGTAGAAACCTGCTGGCTGCTTTCGTTGTAGCCTTTAAGGCCGAAGAGGCCGGCGGCGTTGCCTTTGTTGATGGCGATTTCCATGTAGCCTGCGCTGTTGAAGAGCACCAGCTTTTCGCCCTGCGGCACGTCGGCATAGGAGCCGCTGATGCGTTCGATGACCTCGTCGCGCTTGAACACGATCTTGAAGCGGCGGCCCTTGCGCTGCTGCTCGAACTGTTCCTGCGTGATGTTTACGATCACGTTCTCGAAATTATCTATGAAGATGATCTGCCCTTCTATCCAGTCCTCGCCAAGAAGCGGGCGGAGCGGGTTCTTTTCTATATAGCCCGCGTCGGGCAGGCCGATCTTCTGAATGGGATCGCCATTGACAAGCTGGGTGATGGCCTTTGCCGCCACGTCGATGCAGTAAAGGGTGTTCTTGATGGCTGTTTTCTCCAGCGGTATGCCAAGCACCATTTCGGGCTTTTCCTCCAGTATCATTCCCAGCAGCCCGTTGTCGGCACAGATGAGGTATTGGTCGCGGTGAAAGGCAAAAAGGAGCTGCTCGGGCTTCGATTCAAAAAGGTTTACCAGGACGATATGATAAGTAAACTCGGGAAAGTTCTTGATGGCGTTCCGGCATACGTAAGCCGCCTGCGGATAGTTGAACGGCGACAGCTTGTGCGAGATATCTATAATATTAAACTCGGGATTGATACGCAACAAGCGGCCCTTAACAGCACCCACGAGGTAATCCTGCTCGCCAATATCAGATGTCAGTGTTACTAAGGGCATGGTATTCGTTTGGCGATGACCAACAACCGATAACCGAACTTCTGGTGCCCGGTCATCTCCTGTCGGTTATCTCTTATCTCTTATCGTTTAACGTTTATCGGTCATCGGTTCACGGTCATCGGTCATCGGTTAACGGTCATCGGTTAACGCTCCTCACTTCACCAGCTTCCCCTCCTTAAAGAAAAAATTCCTTACCAGCTTGTCTGCCCAGTTGGGAAAGAATTTATTCATGATAACGGTGCGCTTGCCGGTGAAGGTGAGCACCAGGGTTCTTTTTCTGTGTCTTACGGCCGACAGGATATGACGGGCGCATTCATCGGCGCTCATCAGCGAGCCTTCGTCCAGCGGCGTTTCGCCCTGCGGCTTGCCTTCGTTGTTCAGGGCGGCGTTGCGGATGTTGGAAGTGGTAAAGCCGGGACAAACCCACATCACGTGCACGCCATCATCCATCAGTTCCGTGCGGATGGCTTCCAGCCATCCCTGCAAGGCGAACTTGGAAGCCGAGTAGCCGCTGCGTCCCGGCAGGCCGCGGTAGCCTGCAATGGACGATACGCCTACGATAACGCCTTTCCGCTCGATGAGCGAATTCAGCGCATATTTGGTGCAGTACACCGATCCAAAGAAATTGATCTCCATAACTTTCCTGATCACTTCCAGCGAGGCATCCTTAAGCAGGGCCCTCATGGAAATACCCGCATTGTTTATGAGCACATCGATGCCTCCGAAGCTGCGGAGGGTGCTTTCTATAAAATGGCGGCAATCGTTCTCGTTGCTTACATCCGCCACCACGGTATGCAGGGGATAGGAAGGGTACTCGGACTGCAGGCTGTACAGCTTGTCGTGGTTGCGTGCACAGGTGGCCACCCTGGCGCCCTGTGTCAGCAGCAGGTCCACCAGCGCCCTGCCGATGCCGTCCGTGCCGCCGGTGACCACAACTACCTTGTCTTTGAAATATCCGGCCATAAAGTCTTTGGGATTCGTTTGCGCAAACCTAAGAATTGTAGAGGAAAAGGAGGCGGTGAATTTCACTCGAAGAAGGTAAAAGGCAACGGGTAAAGGGAGGAAGACGGTTTTACGCAAAGGCGCAAAGAAGCAAAGAAGGGAGTCTTTGGATGGACGAGTCATTATCAGGTGTGAGGCCGTTTATAAGAAATGCTCAATATCCAATATGTCAATGTTCAATTCTCAAGTGCGTCCCTGAAGTGGAAACCCCTTGAGAATTGTGCGTTGAATATTGAATATTCCCCTGCCTTGAACGACCTCGCATCCAATAATGACTGACTGCACCCAAGGACATTCCTTTGCTTCTTTGCGCCTTTGCGTGAAACCGCCTTCCGCCTTTTACCTTATACCTTCTTTCCGTACATTTACAACGGACCTGATCCCTTAACATCTGAATATGAGTGAAACCTCCATGCTGCCCGATGGATCCATTAGGGCCAATGAACGGTTCGAGCTGATTGCAAAAGCCACCCACGATACCATCTGGGACTGGGACCTGAGGACCAACCTTATCTGGTGGAACGAAAACTTCCAGCTCATGTTCGGCTACAAGCCCCATGAAATAGAGCCCGACATCTCCTCCTGGTACAACCGCTTACACCCCGAAGACCGTGACCGCGTGGTCAACGGCATCCATACAATTATTGAGGCAAAGGGGGAGTACTGGCACGACGAGTACCGCTTCCGCCGCGCCGACGGCTCTTACGCCTATGTGTACGACCGCGGCTGCGTTCAACACGACAAGCTTGGACCCATCCGCATGGTGGGCTCCATGATGGACATCTCCGGGCGGAAATCCATGGAAGATAAACTCGCCAAGAACGAAGAGCGCCTCCGCATGGCCATCGAATCCACCGGCCTCGGAACCTGGGACTACGACCTTACCAATGACCGGCTAAGCTGGGACGTTCAGTGCAAGGCGCTTTTCGGGCTGCCGCCCGATGCCCATATAGATTACTCCGTTTTTCTCCAGGGCCTCCATCCCGACGACCGCGACCATGCCGACCGCATCGTAAAGCAGTGCTTCAACATTGAATCCGGTGGCTATTACGATATCGAGTACAGGACCATCGGCATAGAAGACAAAAAGCTTCGCTGGATCAGGGCCAAGGGCCGCGCCTTCTTCGACGAGAGCGGCAAGCCCCTGCGTTTCATAGGCACCGTGCTGGACATCACCGGGCAGAAAACCTTCAGTGAGAAGCTGGCCAAAAGCGAGGAGCGGTTGAAGGAAGCCCTGCTGGTGGCTGCCACCGGCACCTGGCGCATCGACCTGAAAACCGGTAAGGATAACCGCGACGCCAGCCTGAACCGCATGCTGGGGCTCGAAGCAGTTGACACGGAATCTACCCTTAACGATTCCTATACCCGCATACATCCCGAGGATGCGCCACGCATAAAGGCGGCCATCGACAAAGCCGTTGCCGGCGCAGATACTTACGACGAGGAATGCCGCATCTTCCGCCCGGACGGAACCATGCGCTGGATCCGCGACCGCGGCCGCGTTATCCGGGATGCATCGGGTGAGCCTTCCTACATGATCGGCGCAGCCATCGACATCACCGAGCAGAAGATCAGCCAGCAAAGGATACAGGAAAGCGAGGAGCAGCTCCGCACCATCTTCAGCAACGCCTTGCTGGGAATAGCCGTGGTGGGGCTCGACTTCCGCTTCATAGAGGCCAACCCCGTATTCTGCCAGATGCTGGGCTATACGGAGGAAGAACTGAAGCAGACGGACATGCCCTCCATCACTTCACCCGAAGACGCCCCCCACAACGTGGCCGACTCCCGGCGCATGATCCGCGGCGAGATAGAAGGTTTTACTACGGAAAAGACATACATCAGGAAAAACGGCGAAGCCGTCCTGGCCAAAGTATGGGTTTCGCTCCTGCGCGACGGCCACGGACAGCCCAAGACCATTGTGGCCGTGGCAACCGACATCTCCCAGCAAAAACAAGCCGAAGAACAGATGATGCTCCAGGCCCGCGTGCTCGACAGCATGGACGAAGGCGTATCCGTATCCGACGAGAACGGCTATATCCTTTATACCAATCCCGCCGAGGACCGCATGTTTGGCTATGACAAGGGTGAACTGACCGGCAAGCACGTATCCGTGCAGAATTACTATCCGCCCGAGGAGAACATGAAAATCGTTTCCGAAGTCATCGAACGCCTGAAGGAAAAAGGCTCCTGGTCCGGCGAATGGCATAACAAAAGAAAGGACGGCACCGGCTTTTTCACCTTCTCCAACATCACCGCACTGGATATTGGCACAAGGAAGCTGCTGGTTTGCGTACAGCGTGATATTACCGAGGAAAAGCAGAAAGAGGAAGCCCTCCAGAAAAGCGCCGAA
>DASWNB010000084.1:0-3376 GCA_036399455.1 Flavisolibacter sp.
GACATCGACTATGCCAACGTATTCGCTCAAACCGTTTATGGTAAGATAGGTATCAAGGTATGGATCTGCAAGGGCGAAGTGCTGCAGAAGCGCGACCTCAACCCCAACTTCATCGGCGGCAAGAGCGAAGTAAGCGACCGCAGGGAAAGAAGGGATGACCGCAGTGACCGCGGCGGCAACTTCAACAGGGGCGACCGCAAGCCTGGCGGCGGCGGAGGCAACCAGGGCAGCCGCGACTTCAACCGCGGCCGTGGCGGAAGAGGACAGAATTCGTAAGCTGCAGGCTATTAGCCAATAGCTTCTTTAAAATAAAAGATTCATTGCTACGAGTTAAGCTCATAGCTAAAAGCAAAACAATATGTTACAGCCGAAAAGAACGAAGCACAGGAAAATGCAGAAAGGTCGCATGAAGGGCGACGCCAAAAGAGGAGCCACCATTTCCTTTGGATCGTATGCATTGAAAGCTTTGGAGAGCCATTGGATCACCGACCGCCAGATAGAGGCGGCCCGCCAGGCGCTTACCCGTCACATGAAAAGGGAAGGTAACGTGTGGATCCGCATTTTCCCCGACAAGCCCATCACCAACAAGCCTGCAGAGGTGCGTATGGGTAAAGGTAAAGGTAACCTGGAATACTGGGCAGCCGTAGTAAAGCCCGGCCGCATCATGTTTGAAGTGGATGGCGTAAGCGAAGAAGTAGCCAAAGGCGCCCTTGACCTGGCCGCCGGCAAGCTGCCCATCGCCTGCAAATTCGTCAAGCGTCGCGACCTGATAGGCGCCTAGTGCCATAAAAAGTTGAATAACCAACCCGGCCTCGCAGGAGGACGGAGCCTCAAACCGAATAAAATGTCAAAGACAATAGATTTCAAGAAAAGCATCCAGGGTTTAAGCGAGCAAGACTTAAAGGCCCGCATCACTGAAGACGAGATGCGCCTGAAAAAGCTGGAATTCGCCCACGCTCTTTCGCCCCTGGAAAATCCCATGAGCATCCGTACCCTGCGCAGGGAACTGTCCCGTCTGAAAACCGAATTAAAAAAGAAACAATTAGGTTAGAACGGCTGCCGGCTGTTGGCTACCAGCTAACGGCTAAAAGCTAAAAGCTTATCAATATGGCTGAAAATACAACTACAGCAACAACAGAGAGAAATCTCAGAAAGACCAGGATCGGGGTCGTTACCAGCAACAAAATGGATAAGACCATCACCGTTGCCGTGGAAAGAAAAGTAAAGCACCCCATCTATGGCAAATTCGTGAAGAAAACCACCAAGTTCCATGCTCACGACGACAAGAACGAAGCAAGCATCGGCGACGTGGTAAGGATCATGGAAACCCGCCCCCTGAGCAAAACAAAGCGCTGGAGACTGGTAGAGGTAGTGGAGAAAGTGAAATAAGAAAAGCTGTTGGCTGATAGCTGTTAGCTGTTGGCACGCTTGACAATATATTTTTTTAATCAGCTATCGGCTAACAGCCAATAGCTAAGAGCTAAAAGCTAAATAAAAATGATCCAGCAAGAATCCCGTTTGAATGTAGCGGACAACAGCGGCGCCAAGGAAGTGCTTTGCATCCGCGTATTGGGCAATAGCGGTCAGCGTTACGCAAAAGTTGGAGACAAGATCGTAGTTACCGTTAAAGACGCGATCCCTGCCGGCGGTATCAAAAAAGGCACGGTTGCCAAAGCGGTTATCGTACGCACCAAACACAAACTGCGCCGTAAAGACGGCTCTTACATCCGCTTCGACGACAACGCAGTGGTGATTCTGAACGCTGCCGACGAACCCAGGGGAACCCGCATCTTCGGACCAGTAGCCCGCGAACTGCGCGACAAAGGCTATATGAAGATCATCTCACTGGCCCCTGAAGTTCTGTAAGACAGACGGAATAACATAAATCAACATTCCTGGCAGTATCAGGATAAAGCAAAAAACCGAGAGGTATAAAATGAAAACAAGATTCAAACCAAAGTATAATATCAGGAAGGGCGACCAGGTGGTTGTCATCGCCGGCGACGACAAGGACGTGAAGAAGCCGCGCCTGGTAAAAGAAGTACTGGTTGATGAAGGCAAGGTGATCGTGGAAGGAGTGAATATCATTACGAAGCACTCCAAGCCTACGGCCCAGAACACCAAAGGCGGCATCATCAAGAAGGAAGCTCCCATCCACATCAGCAACGTTATGCTGTGGGACGGCAAGCAGGCTTCCAAGGTGAAGCGCGAAAAGAAAGAAGACAAAAAAGTTCGTGTATCTAAAAAATCCGGGGAGGTAATCAAATAATGGCAACAGCAACATATACTCCGAGATTAAAGCAGAAATATAAGGACGAGGTTATACCCGCGCTGATGAAGCGTTTCGGTTACAAGTCCATCATGCAGGTTCCCAAGCTGGAAAAGATCGCCATCAACCGTGGCGTGAACGGCGCGGTGACCGATAAGAAGCTGGTAGACATCGCTATCGAAGAGCTGACCACGATCAGCGGCCAGAAAGCAGTGTCGACCATGTCTAAAAAAGACATCTCGAACTTCAAGCTCCGTAAGAACATGCCCATCGGCGCCCGCGTAACGCTTCGCGGCGAAAAGATGTACGAGTTCCTGGACCGTTTCATCGCGGTGGCCCTGCCCCGTGTGCGTGACTTCAAAGGGATCAATGAGAAGTCCTTCGATGGCCGTGGCAACTATACCATGGGTGTTACCGAGCAGATCATCTTCCCCGAGATCGACATCGACAAGGTGAACCGCATCACAGGCATGGACATCACTTTCGTGACTACCGCCCAAACCGACGAGGAAGCATACGAGCTGCTGAAGGAAATGGGTATGCCTTTTAAAAACGTCAAGAAGTAAATCTTAAATAAACAACAACTATGGCTAAAGAATCAGTAAAAGCCAGGCAGAGGAAAAGGGAAAGAATGGTGGCCCAGTACGCTGAAAAGCGCGAAGCGCTGAAAGCCACCGGTGACTGGAAAGCACTGGACGAGCTGCCCAAGAACTCTTCCTCGGTTCGCCTGAAGAACCGCTGCCAGATGACCGGCCGCCCCAGGGGTTTCATCCGTCACTTCGGAATCTCCCGCGTGGTGTTCCGCGACATGGCCCTGAACGGCAAGATACCCGGCCTGAAGAAGGCAAGCTGGTAGAATAGTTTCTGGTTTATGGTTTCAGGCTTCTTGTTGGAAGCCGCCGCCATAAACGAGAAACCAAAAACAAGAAACAATAAACTCAAAAAACTTTTCCAATTATCACGCTGCGGCGTGACGTAGGAGGGCTAATAATATGGTAACAGATCCTATTGCAGATTTTTTGACAAGAATCCGTAATGCGCAGATGGCGGGACACAGAATCGTTGAGATCCCCGCATCCAACCTCAAGAAGCGTATGACCGAGATCT
>DASWNB010000085.1:0-3378 GCA_036399455.1 Flavisolibacter sp.
CCGGTGGCAACGGCCTCGTCGATGCAGCGGCGGATGTGCCAGCCATCATCGCAGCGGAATTTGGTGAGACCCGTGGCCTTGCGGTGGAAGCGGCTTTCGGAGCCGACCACCAGCATGGAAACGCCCGGCTTGCGCTTGTAGATGTGCGACATGGCAAGGATGCCTGTGGTCATTTCGGCGGCCATGCCCAGGCAGGCAAAATAGGTGGAGCGGAAGGGATTGCGTGTGAACCATTTGAAAGGTACCGATACCGTGCACTGCAGGTCGTTGGCTTCCACCACCCTCAGCCCCGCAAAATAGGCCGAAGGCAGGTTCTTCAGCAGGAACAGGCGGAACTTGAAGGAGTTTTTAACGATAGAGAAAAAAACATCCGACTGGAAATGCACTGGTTTGGTGGATGGCAGGTTCATGAGGTGAAGTTAATGAGAAGCCGCGAGCTGTTAGCCTCGAGCTGCGAGCCGCTGTAGGCTGGAAGTCTCGAGTCCAAAGCCATAAGTCATAAATCTTAAGCCAGTTCTCTTCCTAATTCCAAGACTTCAGACTTCAGACTTCCGGCTTAGGGCTTAGGACTTATGGCTTTGGACTTGGGACTTGCCTCACAACAGCGGCTCGCAACTCGCAGCTCACATCTCTCAGCTTCTTCCTACTACACGCTCCATTTCCCCGGACCGACTAAAAGATAAAGCGTCCTCATGCAGCCTCTGATGGAAATATTTCGTCAATTTTGTTACCTCAAAAATCATTTAATGAAAAAACTAGCATTGTTAGCAGCCCTGGCCTTCAGCCTGACCGGTTTTGCCCAAAATGGAAAACTCGGTTTCCAGAAAGGCCAGAAACTCGAAATGACCACCGAAATCAAGAAAACCTCCGCAATGGAACTCATGGGCCAGTCGATGGAGTCAACCGTCAACTCTACCATGACCACCATTTATGACGTGAAAGACGTAACCCCCACCGGCTCCGTAGTAGAGCATAAAGTAAAGCGCCTTGTATTCAGCGCCGATGCCATGGGCAAGACCCAGACCTTCGATTCGGAAAAAGAAGGTGATATGGACGGTGAAATGGGCAAGATCCTGGGAAAAAGCATCAAAAATAAATATACCCTCACCCTCGATGCCGCGGGTAAAGTAACAGCCGTAAAGCTGGACGATGACAATCCCAACGACGACGAAGCCGCAATGATGGCCGAGATCATTTCCTCGCAGCTTGGACTGCCCCTCTCTGTTCCCAAGACAGGCACCTCAACCGAGTTCTATACTCTCCCTGCCCGCCAGTTGAAGAAGGGTGATACCTGGACGGACAGCTCCAAATTCGAGGGCGAAAAATCAAGGACCGTTTACACCGTCAACAGCATCACGGACACTGACATTGTACTCGACTATACCGAGGACACAGACATCGATACCAAGATGAACATCATGGGCACAGAAGCCAATCTTACTTCAAAGAACAAGGCTACCGGCCAGATGACCATCGACCGCAAGTCAGGCATCCTCAGGCAAAAGACCGCCACCGTGGAGGCCGAAGGCTCCATCGAAGCCCAGGGTCAAACCATCCCCAATAAGGACAAGGTAACGATGACGATCACCGTGAAATCTGCATAAGATCACGGGTCGAATGCATAAAGAAAACCCCGCTTCGAGCGGGGTTTTTTGTTTGAGGTTTGAAGTTTGAAGTTTGAGGTTCGTTAGGTGCAGCATTCTTTTTCCTTAGTGAAGCCCCCGTAGCTTTGGTGCTTGTGGTTAACCACAGAGGTGTAACGACGCGGGGACACTGCTAAGAGAATGACTATCACACCGAACCTCAAACCTCAAACTTCAAACCTCAAACTATATCACTTCTATCTGGTTCCTGAGCAGGTCCTCGAATTCATCGCGCTTGCGGATAAGCAGGGGCTTGCCGTCCTTGATCATCACCTCGGCGGGCTTCAGGCGGGAGTTGAAGTTGGACGACATCTCGAAACCGTAGGCGCCGGCATTGTAGAATACCAGGTAATCGCCTTCACGCACTTCGCTCAGCTTCCTGTCCCAGGCAAAAGTGTCCGTTTCGCAGATATTTCCTACTACGGTATAGATGCGGGGATTGCCGAAAGGATTGGAGATGTTATCTATTTTATGATAGGATTCGTACATCATGGGGCGGATCAGGTGGTTAAAGCCGCTGTTCACACCCACGAATACCGTGGCCGTCGTTTGCTTGATGACATTGCACTTTACTACAAAATAGCCCGCTTCGCTCACCAGGAACTTGCCCGGCTCGAACCATACCTCCAGCTCCCGGCCTTTCTCTGCGGCCTGCTTGCGGAAGGCTTCGGAAACACGGGCGCCCAGGTCGAACACGTCGGTGCTTACATCATCCTCGTGGTAGGGAACCTTAAAGCCGCTGCCCAGGTCAACAAAGGTGAGGTCGGGGAAATGCTCCGCCACCTCGAACATTACTTCCAGGCCGGCAATGAACACGCTTACGTCCTTGATGTCGCTGCCCGTATGCATATGGATACCGTTCACGTGAAGCCCGGTGGTTTTGATGACACGTTCTATATGGCGCATCTGGTGAACCGATATGCCGAACTTGCTATCGATATGGCCGGTGGACATTTTATAATGGCCGCCGCCCATGATATGAGGGTTGAACCGGATGCAGATGGGATAGGTTCCGCCGTATTTATGCCCGAACTGCTCCAGGATGGAGATGTTGTCGATGTTGAGGTTCACGCCCAGGTTCTTGCCTTCCTCTATTTCTCCCAGGTCAACGCAATTCGGGGTGAACAGGATGCGTTCGGGAGTAAAGCCTGCCTTCAGGCCCAGCCTTACCTCGTTGATGCTTACGCAATCCAGCCCTGCCCCCAGGCTTTCTATAAAGCGAAGGATGTTGATATTGGTCAGCGCCTTGCAGGCGTAGAAGAACCGCGCTTTGGTACCGGAAAATGCCTTGTCCAGCTTTTCGTACTGCTCCTTTATTTTACCGGTGTCATACACGTAAAGAGGGGAGCCAAACTGCTCGGCCAATTCTGTTAATTGCTTGCTCGATAACATGAATTTTGCGGGATTTTGTTATTAGGAGAATGCGCGATGCTAAGATTTCCGGGGGCAAAGTTAATATCATTTGGACTTTAAATACCCGCTTTCCTCTTTAGCGAAGCCTCCGTGGTTTAACCGCCAGGAGACGAAGGACGCACTTGTCCCGCAGCAGGCGGGAAAGAAGCGCAAAGAGATTTCACGCAAAGGCGCAAAGGAAAGGCAAAGAATAGGCCGTCTGAACTTCAGTCTTGTCCTTCGTGTTCTTTCAGTGTTCCGGCGCCTCGTGGTTGTTACCAGCGAAGCACGCAAAGGAAGTCGTAAGCTCTTATAATCTCTAAGGCCGCCAAGGCCTTCTCCT